>CAUZHA010000096.1:0-17769 GCA_963579555.1 Planctomycetes bacterium UBA1146 | reverse complement strand
AGGAGGATCGAGAAGGGAAAGGCCGCCCAGGCCAGGGGGTGGATGTTTTCCCCTCCGCGCCCCCGCTGTTTTTCAACGAGTTGCCAGAGCAGGGTCGCGGCCAGGGTCATGGCCGAGGAGATACCCAGGTCTTTGAAGGAGGCGCCATCGACAAGCCCGGCCAGCCAGAGGCAGCTGACCACGAGCCCGGCAAAGCCCAGAAGGCAGAGCGCGGCCAGGGGCACGATATTGGCGGGCAGGTTTTTCGGGGCTACAGGGGGGGGAGCCTGTGGTTCGGATGGAGAATCGATCATGCCCGCATTCTAACTCTTGCGGGCGCGAAGGAGAAAGCCCTCCTGGGAAGGAGCCTGTCTCAGTCCGAGATCCACTTCATCTGCCAGCGGCCTTCGACCGCCTCATCTTCGAGGTGGCTTTTCGCCAGGAAGTTTTTCCCGTCGATGCGCTCTTCGCTGAGCACCTTGCCGACAAGGTAGAACTGGAAGCTGTCATCACGCCCCCTGATCACGATCTCGTCTTTGCCCTCGGCTATCTTTCCATACATGGGAGCCAGGGCGCTCTGATCCTTTGAGGAGATGCCTCCCGTTGAGTAGCTGCGTACTCCCTTGATCTCGACCACCTCGGCAGCCTCCTGGTCGGCCCACTCGATTTTCAGATCGACATGATGGTAGGCGGCTTGGTTGGATTCGAAGTATTTATCCATCGACTCGCGCGTTCGGCTGTCGAGAGCTTCGAAAGAGAGCTTCCAGGTTCCCTCACGCAGGGAGTTACCGCTGCAACCGGAGACCAGGGCGCTGAGAACGAGGACGGCTGCTGTGATGTGTATGTGTTTCATTAGATTCCTCCACAGGTTCTATTATCGGGAACCGTTCGCGTAAAACTGGAGTTTTCCTGCATCGTCTTCCCATGAATTAAGTTCCTCTAACTGGGGTATTTCGCAAAAAAACACCTATTACCGGTGCTTCGGGGCTGAAGGGGGTTCCATTCGAGCGAAAATGTGAGCTGGCGCGCTTTCTTTGATTTCTTGCACAGGCTTCGAGTGGGTGCGAGAATTCGCCCGCCGGATTGAATCTTCACGGCAGCCGAGGCGCAAATGACAGATCTTCAAAAACGAATGGAGCTGGCTCTCGAGGCGGCGAGGAAAGCCGGCGAGTTGACGCTTGAATATTTTCAGAAGGGAATCGAGGTCGAGTTCAAGGCGGACCGGAGCCCTGTCACCGAGGCCGACAGAAATTCCGAGGCCCTGCTGATCGAGTTTCTCTCGAATGAGTTTCCCAATGACGCGTTCCTCGGCGAGGAATCCGGCGAGCGGCCCGGCAGCTCGGGATACCGGTGGGTGCTCGATCCGATTGATGGAACGAGGTCGTTTGTACAGGGGGTGCCGCTCTACGGCGTCCTGGTCGGGCTGGAAGATCCCGCTGGTGAGGCCATCCTCGGGGTTATCAATATGCCCGGTCTCGATGAGACGCTAGTGGCTGCCGTTGGGGAGGGCTGCTATCACAACGGATCGCGTACCGATGGCTCGAGGGCGAACGTCTCGACGGTCTCCGAGCTCTCGAGCGCCTGCGTGACCTATACCGGTTTTGAGACCTTTCGCCAGTCAGGTTCTCTCGGAGTTCACAGCCTGCTCGGTGACCAGGTAAAGGTCCTGCGCAGCTGGGGAGATTGCTATGGCCACCTGCTTGTCGCCACGGGCCGGGCCGAGGTTATGCTCGACCCCGTGCTCAGCCGCTGGGACATTGTGCCGCTGAAGCCCATCGTCGAGGAGGCCGGGGGGGTCTTCACCGATTGGCAGGGCAGTGGAGGGAGCGGCGGCAGCAGCGGCATCAGCACCAACAGCGCCCTGGCTGAGGAGGTGCGCGCCATCATCTGCGCCGCCGGAGGCGAGAATGAGGACTCTCCGAATTGAGCTTCGTGTTCTTCTGCTGGAGTGTCGTGGTTCTCAGCTTCTGGGTCGCCCTCTGTCTCGATCCCCGGCGCCGCTGGCCGGGCCGGCTGACATTGCCGGAGACGCCCTCGTCGGCTGAGGGAGATGGGCCGGGTTCGGATCTCGCCGTGGTGATTCCCGCCCGCAACGAGGAGGAGACGCTGGGGGAGACCCTTCCCGCTCTCCTCGAGCAATCAGCGGATTACGCCAGGCTGGTGCTGGTGAATGACCGCTCCGAGGATGGGACGGGGGAGCTGGCCCGCAAGCTGCTGGCGGAGAGCGCCGCCAGTGAGACCTCGGAGGTCCTGGAGGGGGGCGATCCTCCGCCGGGATGGTCAGGAAAGATCTACGCGGCCTCCACAGCGGTCAAGGTGCTCATCGAGGCGCCTGGAGGCGACGCGATCCGCTGGTTTCTCTTCACCGATGCCGATATTCGCCACCCCTCGAACTCGATCAGGGCGCTTCGGCGGGTCGCAGCCGAGGAGTCGAAGAGCCTCGTCTCGGTCATGGTCCGGCTGAATACCGAGAGCTCGTGGGAGAGACTGCTGGTTCCGGCCTTTGTCTGGTTTTTTCAGCTCCTCTATCCTTTCAGGTCGGTGGTGAAGGATTCTTCGCGTGTGGCAGCCGCAGCGGGCGGCTGTATCCTGGTCTCGAGGGAGTACCTGGAGAAGATCGGCGGGCTGGAGTCGATCGGAAAAGAGATCATCGATGACGTCCGTCTCGCTGCCAGGGTCAAGGCCGCCGGCGGCGGCCTCTGGCTCGGATTTTCCAGGACCATGGTCTCGTTGAGACGCTCGACGAGGCTGGGGGAGATCTCGGAGATGGTGACCCGGACCGCCTTTGACCAGCTGGGCTACAGGTATTGGCTGCTCCTCTTGACCCTGGCCGGGTTGTTCGCCTTCTTCATCTCTCCGCCGCTGTTGTGCGCCGTGGCGATGGCGATGGATGAGCCGCTGACGGGATTGGCCGCGGCGCTGGCAATGTCACTGCAAACTGTGAAATACTGGCCGGCGGCGAGCCATTACGGTCTGCCTCCGCGCTACGCGCTGAGCCTCCCCTTGGCCAGCTGCTTCTATCTGTGGATGACCTTTCTCTCCGGCTGGAATCATCTTCTCGGCCGTGGCGAGACCTGGCGGGGAAGAGCCCTTGGGCCGAGTGAACACTGAGCGCAAAGGAAGAAAAAATGTTTATCAAGCGACTGGACGACTGTGTCGAGATTATCGCCAACGATGGCTGCCGGCTGAAGGAGCTCCTGCACAGCGACCGGGATGATGTGGAGCTGCCCTATTCCCTCGCCTATGCCCGGGTCGAGGCCGGCAAGGGGACGCATCCTCACAAGCTCGCGGCCCAGGATGAGGTGTATATGATTCTCAGCGGCGCCGGGGTCATGCACATTGGAGAGGAGAGGGAGGAGGTGGGCGCGGGTGATACCATCGTGATCCCGGCCGGGGCCGAGCAGTGGATTGAGAACACCTCGGAGGGAGAGCTCGTGTTCACCGCCCTAGTGAGTCCTCCCTGGCGTGAAGAGGATGACCTTCTCACCTGAGCTTCGTCGACGGCGCGGAGAAACTAAGCCTGACGGGCGCATGCGCGGGGTGTTAGGATGCAAGGTAATGAAACGCAGCGGGAAGGAATCCAGGGCGGCTCTCAACAGGGATGAGGCCTGCCTCGTTGAGGATGGGCGCGTGCCGTTGGCGGCGCGCATGCGTCCCCGCACCCTGGACGAATTCATCGGGCAGCCCCATATTCTGGGAGAGGGCAAGCTGCTCAGGAGGGCAATCGAGGCCGACAGGGTGACCTCGGTCATCTTCTGGGGACCGCCCGGCACGGGCAAGACGACGCTTGCAAGGGTCATCGCCAACGCCACCCGGTCCAAGTTCGAGACCATCAACGCGGTTCTTGCCGGGGTGAAGGATATCCGCGAGGTTGTCGCCCGGGCCGCGGAGAGGCTGAAGGAACACAGCTTCGAAGATTCTCAGCGCACCATTCTTTTTGTCGACGAGGTGCATCGCTTCAACAAGGCCCAGCAGGATGCTCTGCTGCCGCACGTGGAGAACGGCACGATCACCTTCATCGGCGCGACGACCGAGAATCCTTATTTTTCGGTGATCAAGGCCCTGGTGAGCCGCTCAAGAGTTTTCGAGCTTCGCTCACTTGCCGACGAGGAGCTGCGGGAGATCCTGGTGGCGGCGCTCAATGACGAGGAGAGGGGCTTTGGCGGGCTGCAGCACGAGGTGGCGGCTGAGGCTCTCGATCACATCGTGCAGCTGGCCTCCGGAGATGCCCGCAATTCGCTGAACGCGCTGGAGCTGGCGCTGGTGACGACACCGCCCGGTAAGGATGGCGTGGTCGTGGTAGACCTCTCCGTCGCCGAGGAGTCCATCCAGCAGCGGGCGCTGCTCTACGATAAGGATGGAGACATTCACTACGATATGATCAGCGCCTTCATCAAGAGCCTGCGCGGCTCTGATCCGGACGCGGCCCTCTACTGGATGGCCCGGATGATTCGCGCCGGCGAGGACCCTCTCTTCCTTGCGCGCCGCATGGTGATTTTCGCAAGCGAAGATGTCGGGATGGCGGACCCGCTGGCGCTGGTCGTGGCTAACAACGCCGCGGACGCGACCCGCTTCGTCGGCCTTCCGGAGTGCCAGTTCAGCCTCTCTCAGGCCTGTATCCATCTCGCCACGGCGCCCAAGTCCAATTCGACGATGGCGTATTACGATGCTGTCGCGGCCGTCAACAGCGGAGCAGATGACGAGGTTCCTAACCATCTCAAGGATTCATCCCGCGACAAGGAAGGTCTCGGACACGGCAAGGGCTACAAATACCCGCACGCCTTCCGGGAGCATTGGGTGGCCCAGCAATACCTGCCCAATGGCCTGCAGGGGAATTACTTCTACAAGCCGGGCGACCAGGGCTTTGAAAAAAAGGTCGCGGATCGAATGGAGTGGCTGCGCAAGGAGCAGGAAGAGGGCATAGGCAAGGGCGGAACCGAGCCTCGAGGGGAGAAGATCTGAAGATGAAAAGGCGTGGAATATGTTGATCAGGAAGGCTGCGGTTATCGGCGCCGGCACGATGGGGTGTGGGATCGCCGTCCACCTGGCGAATGCCGGGGTATCCTGCCTGTTGCTGGACATCGTTCCCGAGGGCGAGGGAGAGCGCTCCCGGATCGCATCGGATGCGATTGGCCGGGCTCTCAAGTCACGGCCGCCCGCCTTCATGGACCCTTCGGATTCGTCGCTCCTGAGAGCGGGCAATATCGAGGATGATCTCGAAGCGCTGGGAGAGTGCGACTGGATCATCGAGGCGGTTACCGAGGATCTCGATGTCAAGCGCGGCATCTACGAACGGATCGCTCCGCATCGCCGTGCGGGATCGATCATCTCATCGAATACATCGGGTATCTCCCTGGGGCTCCTGACAGAGGGCCTGGATGATGATTTTCGCAGCTCCTTCCTGGTGACCCATTTCTTCAACCCGCCGCGCTATATGTACCTGCTGGAGCTGGTTCGGGGGCCGGATACCTCCGAGGAGATCTTCTCCTCCGTTCGCGAGTTCGCCCAGAAGCGCCTGGGCAAGGGCGTCGTCGAATGCAAGGACACTCCGAATTTCATAGCCAATCGAATCGGCGTTCTCTGTATGGGAGCCTCCTGCGTCTACCAGAAGGAGACGGGCCTGAGCATCGAGGAGATCGATGCGATCACGGGGCCTGTTATTGGCCGGCCGAAGACAGCCACCTTCAGGCTTCATGACCTGGTGGGTATCGATGTCGCCCTCATGGTGATGAAGAATGTCTACGACCTGGTCCCTGATGATGAGAGCCGAGAGCTCTTCCGGGCCCCGGCCTTTCTCCAGCGGATGGTGGATGAGGGGAAGCTCGGGAGGAAGAGCGGCGGCGGCTTCTACAGGAAGGAGGGCAAGGAGATCCTTGTGCTCGACCTGGCGTCCTTCGAATACCGGGAGGCGAAAGAGGTCAGCTTTCCCTCGCTCGACAGCGCGCGGAAGGCGAAGGAGCTGCCGGCGAAGATCCAGGCTCTGGCCGGCGGCGAAGACCAGGCCTCGGCCTACGTCTGGAAGCTGCTGTCGGAGACCATGCTCTACAGCGCCAGGAGGGTGCCCGAGATCTGCGATGACATCCTGAGCGTGGACAGGGCGCTTCGCTGGGGTTTCAACTGGCAGCTGGGGCCCTTTGAGCTCTGGGATGCCCTGGGAGTCAGGGCTACCGCCGACCGACTCGAGAAGGAAGGCCGGGAGATTCCCGCGCTTGTCGAAGAGCTGCTCTCCGGCGGCAGCCACAGCTTTTATTCAACCGCCGGCGCGGGAGCGAAGAGGCGTCCATCGGTTTTTGTCCCGGCAAGCGGCGAGCTGGAGATGATCGAGGATAGGCCGGGGGTCATCCTGCTGGATGATGTTCGGATGCGCAGCGAGCCGCTGAGGTCAAACCCGTCCGCGAGTGTTCTCGACCTTGGCGAGGGAGTTCTCTGCGTCGAGTTCCACTCGAAGATGAACACGATCTCGGGTGAAACCCTGGAGATGATTCGCGAGGGAGTCGACGTTGCCGAACAGGAAGGTTGCGCGGGGCTGGTCATCGGTAACCAGGCCCCGAATTTCTCCGTCGGCGCCAACATCAAGGAGCTTGCAGCGGCGGCCGTGGAGAAGGACTGGAAGGCCATCGACAGGATGATCCGTGATTTTCACGAGACCGTGTTGAAGCTCAGGTATTCATCCATCCCGGTGGTGGGGGTGGTCCAGGGGATGGCTCTCGGGGGCGGCTGCGAGATACCGCTGGCCTGCGACGCGGTGCAGGCGGCGGCAGAGACCTATATCGGCCTGGTGGAATTGGGCGTGGGGCTGATTCCCGCCGGAGGCGGAACGCGGGAGATGGCATGCCGGGCTGCGGAGGCTGTGCCACCCGGCTATCCCGTCGATTCATTCGGCTTCCTGATGCGGTATTTCGAAAACATCTCCATGGCGAAGACCTCCGGCAGCGCCGCGGAGGCCAGGCAGCTGGGCTACCTCCGGCCGATAGATGGAATCAGCATGAACCGTGACCGGGTGCTGCTGGATGCGAGGACCAGGGTCCTGGCGATGGCGGCGCACGGGTATCGGCCTCCCGCGTCGCGGGAAAGCGTAAAGGTCGCGGGAGAGGCGGGAATCGCCGAGCTGCGAATCCTCCTGAGCCAGTACGCCGGGGGAGGGTTTATCAGCGAGTACGATGAATTTCTCGCCGGGCGATTCGCCTACGCCCTCTGCGGAGGAAATATTGATGGGGAATTCCCGGTCAGTGAACAATACCTGCTCGAGCTCGAGCGCGAGGTATTCCTGGGGCTGCTTGGCGAGCAGAAGACCATCGACAGGATCACCCATACGCTCAAGACGGGAAAACCACTTCGGAATTGAACTCCATCACAGGGAAAACGGAAAAATGAAGGACGCGGTGATTGTCAGCGGAGCACGGACAGCCATGGGCAAGGGGCGAAAGGGTACCCTGCGCACGGTTCGTCCGGATGACCTCGGAGCCTGCGTGATCCGGGAGGCCGTCGCCAGGGCGGCCGGTCTCGATCCCGCCGAGGTTGAAGATGTTCTGCTGGGCTGCGCTATCCCCGAGCAGGAGCAGGGCATGAACGTCGCCAGGATCGCGGCCCTGAAGGCGGGACTCCCGGTGACGACCAGCGCGGCGACTGTCAATCGCTTCTGCTCTTCGGGGCTCCAGACGATCTCCCAGGCCTTTGACCAGATACGCTGCGGGCATTCGGACGTGGTTGTCGCCGGCGGCGCCGAGAGCATGAGCCGGGTTACCATGTTCCAGCGCACCTACGCCAATCCCGGTTTCGCCAATGACTGGCCCGAGGTCTACATCGGGATGGGGCTGACCGCGGAGAACCTGGCCCGGAAGTACGGAATCTCCCGCGAGGAGGCCGATGAGTTCTCGGTGGAGAGCCATCGAAAGGCCCTGGCCGCCCTCGAGGAGGGCAGGTTCAACGAAGAGATCGTCCCCTATCGATTCTCGCTCAAGAGGCCGGGAGAGAATGGCTCGGTGGAGGAGACCGAGGTCGAGTTTTCGGTGGATGAGTGTCCCCGTCCAGGCACCGATCTGGATGGGCTCTCGAAGCTCAGGCCGGTTTTCTCCGCCACGGGAACCGTCACCGCCGGGAACGCCTCGCAGATGAGTGATGGGGCCGCGGCGGTGGTGGTGATGAGCTCCGCAAAGGCCGAGGAGCTTGGTCTCCGACCCCGCCTTGTCCTGCGATCGTACAACGTCTCGGGCGTTGCCCCGGAGATCATGGGAATCGGGCCGGTAGAGGCCGTTCCGCGGGCGCTCGAGCAGGCGGGCCTCACGCTCGATGATATGGACGTGATCGAGCTCAACGAGGCCTTCGCGGTCCAGGCCCTCAGCGTGATCAGGGAGCTGGACCTTCCGATGGAGAAGGTTAACGTGAACGGCGGCGCCGTGGCTCTCGGCCATCCGCTTGGCTGCACCGGCGCACGCATGACCTTGACGGCTCTCGGTGAGCTCGAGCGGCAGGAAGCGCGCTACGCTCTCGTGACGATGTGTATTGGCGGCGGCATGGGTGCCGCGGGCGTTTTCGAGCGGATTTGAGGCTTGAGCATGGAAGACGCCGGCAGGCCGAAGGACGACGGGTTTCGAGCGCTGGCCTGTCTCGACGGCGCTTCCACGGGCATCGAGCGGCGTCCGCCGCGGCAGCCCGGCCCACGAGAGGCTCTCGTCTCCCTCAGAGTCTGCGGTCTCTGCGGAACGGATATTTTCAAGCTGGAGGCGGCCAGCCAGCCGCCCGGAACGGTTCTCGGGCACGAGGTGGTGGGCGTGGTTGAGCAGTGCGGGGCTGAAGTGGAAGGCTTCAGCCCTGGCGACCGGGTCGTGGTGGCGCACCACGTTCCCTGCGGCGAGTGCGCCTATTGTCTGGCTGGCAGCGAGACGATGTGCGAAGAATTTCGTGAGAATCGGCTCTCGCCGGGAGGATTCAGTGAAAAAATCATTGTGGCCGAGGCCGCCGTCCGCTCGGCGATGCGGACCATTCCCGACTCTCTGAGTGATGATACGGCGGTCTTTCTCGAGCCCGCGGCCTGTGTTCTCAGAGGCATCTGGCGTTCCGGGCTCGCGCCTGGAGGCGCTTCCGTTGTCCTCGGCGGCGGCAGCATGGGACTACTTCACCTGCTGGTGCTGAAGGCGGCGATTCCTGATGCCCTGGTGGGAGTGGTCGAGCCGCTGGAAGACCGCAGGGAGCTGGCGCTGTCGCTTGGAGCCGATTTTTCCAGTGCTCCGGAGACAGCCGCCGCTGCTGTCGCTGAGCTGACCGGGGGGCTGGGTGCCGATGCCGTTTTCGACACCGCCGGCGGCTCCGGCGCGCTCGTAGCGTGCCTGGAGCTCGGCAGGAGAGGCTCAACCGTCGTACTCTTCGCCCACGCCGGCGCTGGCGAGCAGGCGGGCTTTGAGCTGGATCGCCTGTTCAAGGAGGAGCGCCGCCTCGTCGCCTCGTATTCCGGCGGAGTCAAGGAGCAGGACGCGGCCTGGGAGCTCATGCTCTCGGGCGCACTTGATCCTGCGGCCCTGGTGAGCGCGAGGGTCGGCCTGGAGGATTTCAGCCAGGCCCTCGAGCTGGTCCGGGACCGAAGGGCGCTCAAGGTACTCATCGAACCCTGAAGGGAAGCTTCAAATGGAACAATTGACCGCCTGGCTGACCGGTCCTGAATCGATCGAGTTTCGCGGAGGTCCCGTGCCGCAGCCGGGGCCGGAAGAGCTGCTCATCTCCGTCGGGGCGGCGGTGACCTGTGGGACGGACGTCAAGGTCTACAGGCGCGGGGGGCATCCGAAAATGCTGGAGGTTCCCTCGCCGTTCGGTCACGAGCTGGCCGGCACCATCGTCTCTCCTGGCGAGGCCGTCGAGGGCTGGCGGGAGGGTGAGAGGGTCGTTGTTTCCAACTCGGCATCCTGCGGTTCCTGTGATTTCTGCGCGCGCGGCAATGAGAATCTCTGCGTCGACCTCGTCTATCTCAATGGCGCCTTCTCGCGCTATCTTGTCGTTCCCGCCCGCTTCGTCGAGCGGAGCGTCTACCGGATTCCGGATCACCTGGGTCTTGCCGAGGCGGCTCTCAGTGAACCCCTGGCCTGTGTCCTGCGGGGAATTGACCAGCTGGCTCCGCTTCCCGCGGAGCGGGGTGTTCTCTATGGAGCTGGGCCCATCGGCCTGCTGTTCACGGCGGTGCTGGCGGCGCGGGGAGTCGAGGTCGTCGTCGCCGATCCGAACGAATCACGCCTCGAGCTGGCCCGGGGCCTGGGCGCCTGCGGCACCCTGGAGGTTGAGAGGGGTGTCTCCCAGGCGGAGCGGGTCCGAGCCAGGAGCCTGGGAGGGCAGGGGTTTGATTTTTCCATCGATGCGACCGGGGTGCCGGAGGGTTGGCTTGACGCCGTCGGCTCGGCGAGGCCCGGAGGCCGGGTGAGCCTTTTTGGGGGCTGCGCTCCCGGCACACGCCTCGAGCTCGATTCTCACCGTGTTCATTACGAGGAGCTGACGGTGATGGGCGCCTACCATCATCGGCCGGCTGATTTCAGGGCCGCTCTCGAGTTGCTGAGTTCAGGGCGGCTTGAAACGGATCTTCTGCTCTCATCCCAGCGTCCTCTCGAAGAGCTCGAGGCCGCCCTCGGTGATATGCTCTCTCGCCGGGCAGTCAAGGTCGTCATTCGGCCTCATCCGGACAATTGATGCGGAGAGAGAACATTATTATCGGAAATCCTGCCTTGCCGAGATGCGGGCAACGGGATATTCTCCGTGTGTTCGCTAAGGGTGCCTCACCGGCGAGGCTGAGAACTGACCCTCGGAACCTGATCCGGATTGTAACCGGCGTAGGAAAAGCGGATTTTGAAGTGAGTAGGAATGAACCTGGAATATTCCGTAGAGCATATGAGTTGAATTGAGCCGGCTTCTTCCCGGTATTGCGGTGGAGCGGCGGCTGAAGAAATCGAAAGGTGGTAATTGGAGTGGTAAAGCGAATTCACGTTAACCCGGAGTGGTCGCTTCCCGAGCTGGGAAGTCATCCGTCAACCCATCGCGAGGGAACGAGTCCCGGATCCTTTGCGATCAAGCCCGAGATCGGGGGAAAGCGAACCTTCTCCTCCGTCGATGCGCCGGGCATGCCCGAGCCTTCCGGCATCGAGGCTACCGATTGGGAGAATGATAAGGGCCGCACGCCCGTTACCCAGCTGGAATCCGCGCGCGCAGGAATCATCACAGCTCAGATGAAGAGAGTCGCTGAGCGTGAGCCGCATCTTACCGCTGAGCAGATCCGGGCCGAGATAGCGGCCGGGCGAATGATCATTCCAGCCAACAAGGTCCATCTTCAGCATCAGCTCGACCCGATGTGCATCGGGAGGGCCTCGACCACCAAGATCAACGCAAACATGGGCGCCTCGCCGGTCAGCTCCGGTACTGAGGAGGAGCTCGAGAAGCTCCTCTGGGCCGAGCGCTGGGGCGCGGACACCATCATGGATCTCTCAACCGGCGGCCAGATCGATGTCTGCCGGGAGACCTTCATCAAGAACTCCAGGACTCCCATCGGTACGGTGCCGCTCTATTCGATGATCATCGAGCGAAAGCTCGAGGACCTGACCTACGATGTGATTCTCGAGAATCTCGAGCACCAGGCGAAACAGGGGGTGGACTATTTCACTCTTCATGCCGGCGTGCTCAAGGAGCACCTGCCCCTGGTGAAGGACCGGCTGATTGGGGTCGTGTCGCGCGGCGGGAGCCTGCTGGCCAAGTGGATGCTGATTCACAACAAGCAGAATCCGATGTACGACCTCTTCGAAGACATCTGCGATATCATGCGGGAGTATGATGTCTCCTTCAGCCTGGGAGACGGGCTGCGCCCCGGCGGTCTCGCCGATGCCAGCGATGCCGCCCAGATGGCCGAGCTCGAAACCCTGGGCGAGCTGACCCAGCGGGCGTGGGCCAAGGGAGTGCAGGTCATGATCGAGGGACCCGGCCACATTCCCTTTGACCAGATCGAGTTCAACATGAAGCTCGAGCGCCGGTTGTGCCACGGGGCTCCCTTCTACGTGCTGGGGCCGCTGGTTACGGATATATTCCCCGGCTACGACCATATCACCTCCTGTATCGGTGCCACCGCCGCCGCCTACCATGGGGCCTCCATGCTCTGCTACGTGACCCCGAAGGAGCATCTCGGCCTGCCGAAGAAGGACGATGTCAAGCAGGGCTGCGTAGCCTATAAGATCGCCGCGCATGCCGCCGACATAGCTCTCGGAATCCCCGGATCGCGTGACCAGGATGACGAGCTGACCAAGGCTCGGGCCGCGCTCAATTGGGAGAAGCACTTCGAGTTGTCCTTCGATCCCGACACGGCCAAGGCCTATCACGATGAAGATCTCGATGTCGATACGGACTTCTGCGCCATGTGCGGTCACGACTGGTGCTCTGTCCGTATTTCCAAGGAGATTGTCGAGTTTGCCTCAGGCAATGCGGATGGCTTTCAGCGCGAGGGGGGACAGGCTGTTCGTACCAGCGCCCTGAGCGAGGACCAGCAGGACATTCTCAAGAAGCGCGGAGTCCTTTCGCCTGAGGAAATTCACAAGCTGGCCCACAAGGGAGAGAAGTCGGCCTGCCATTCTGATCTTGTCGATGGTGAAGAGGAAGCGAAGGGAGTCCAGGATGGGCTTCTCGCCCATCCCTGAAGCCGAGGCTCTGTTTTCGCCGCCGGTTGGCCCACAGCTCGAGCGAGCTTGATGGGCGTCGTGTACCGAGGGTTTCGTAAACCAGGTCTGATCAGGAAGGGGGCTTGAGAATGAGCCTGCTGGCGGTAATACCGGGCCTTGCGCCGGGGCTGCTCGCTCTCCTTCCCCAGCTCCTGCTCCTGCTCTTTGCCCTGTTCGTGGTACTGTTGTCGCCGCGAACCTGGTGGCGGGCACTTGGGTATATTGTACGACGGCCGAAGTGGGCTCTCCTGCTTGTATTGATCGCAGGCGGCGGCTGGTATGCTCCGCAAGGTCTCGCATTCATCTGGCCCGCGTCTGTGGCGGGAGAGCCCCTGGCAGGGCGAGTGGGTGAATTTTCCACAGGTGATTCAAGGAGCCATCCGCGCAACCTGCGCCGGCAGGGCCCGACGCGCGGGGTGAAGGCCGACAGCTATCGACTGCCTGTTCCCGTTGGAGCGGGCGATCTTCTCGCTGGCGAACGTATTTTCAGATTTTCCGGTAAAACGGGAAGCCTCTCCTGTGAGCGTCTTGTAGATGGCGAATCGTTCTGGGAGCTCAAGCTGCCGACGACTCCCCTGTTTCCACCTCTCCTGGTTCGGCGGGAAGCCGCGAGAAATGAGCTGCCGGGCTATCTCCTGGTGCTCTCCGCCTCCGGTTCCCGGACGGAGCTGCGAATTGTCGATGCGGACGGAGGGGCTCTCCTTGCTGTTGCGCGGCTGGAGGGCCGGGCGACGCAGGCGCCGACAGTCATCGACGAGATGGTGGTCATCGCCTGCCACGATTCACTCCAGGCGTTCAGCCTGCTGGAGCTGTCCCTGGCTGGAAACCCGCCGTCCTGGAAGGTGCCTCCGCCGGTTGGGGCTGAGGTGGTTCTGGCGGGCGATGAAAATGGACATTGTCTCGTCCTCGGAGATTCCCTGGCCGCGGTGAATATCGAGACAGGTGAGGTGGTCGCGTCCGCAGGCGCAGAGGTCTTCGCCCCTTCCGGAGAAAAAAACGAGCTGCGTATTCACCAGGGACTGGTCTTTGTTTCTGGCGGTTCGCCAACGATCGGCGGGAGGATCAGCTGTCTTCAGCTGATCGCCAGCTCCTTTGAGAAACGCTGGGAAATCGACGCGCCTGGCCTGGTGCCGGGAGGATTCGTCCTCTGCGCCGGCAAGCTCGCCTATCTGACGGCCAATGTGAAAGGTGGAGGGGAGGTGCGAGTGCTCGATGCGGCGACCGGCCGAGGGCTCTCCCAGCTGTCCTATTCCAGCCAGGCGCCGCGCGCTGTCTCGGCTGACCTCTCCGCCTGCTACGTGGTTCTCTCTGACGGGCGGCTATCCCGTTTTTCACATATTCGAGGCAGGGAAGAATGGCGTGTCAGCCTGGGCGCGGTGGGCGCGATCTCCGAGACGGATTCACGGCCCCCGGTATTGTGGGATGGGAAAATCCTGGTGGCCCGGGGAAGAGAGCTGATCCAGCTCTCTGAAGAGGAAGGAGGAATCGGGATCCCCGGCTGGACAGGCACCCGCGGCGGGCCGGGGCGAGGCGGCAACCCTGACCCGCGCCTTGCGCCGCTGAGGGGAGGGCTTCTCTGGCGGCGGTTGACCGCGGATGTTCCCGGGAGCGAGCCGGGGCCGGCCGTGCCCCTTGGAGACTCTATCGCTTTTGTTGAGACGGGACCCGGCAGCTCAACGCTGCGTTGTCTTGACAGGGCCGGCAAGCGGGCAGGAGAGCTCGAGCTTGGCGCCTTCGCAGGAGCGATGGTTTCAAGGGGAGAGAGGATATTTCTTCTCTCGGGGGAGGGGGGAGAGGCTGGAGTGCTGATCGCCGTGGATAAATCTTTCGAGGGCCTGGGCGTGGCCTGGCGGCGACCGGTTCGCGGTGCGCTGGAGGCCGACATCTGCCTGGCTGAAGGAGGTTGTGTCATCGCGGGTTCAAGCGCCCTGGTCATGGTGGATATCGAAGATGGTGAGCCAGCCTGGGAGCGGGAAGACCTTGGTGGGGCGGCGGCTCTCTGTCCTTCAGGCCGCGAGCTGGCGGTGGCGCGCGGCAGGACCCTGCTGCTGGTCGATCCAGGATCCGGCAATACCCTGGGCGCGTTGCCGCAGAGGGAATCGGAAATTCGGTCCATAGCCCAGGCCGGCAGGAGGCTCTATCTTGAAGGCCAGGGGGTCCTGGAGGCCTTCTCCCGCGATACTGGTGAGCTTCTCTGGAGCAGGGCATGTGTCCAGGGTCCCGGGCCCGGTCTTGTCGCCGGCCCTGATTCTCTTGTCTTTTCCGGAATGGGAGAGCTGCTCTCGATGGATCCGGACAACGGAGCCGATCGGCTTTCCTTCCCTTCGAGGGCGGGATGGAGCGCCCCCCCTGCTCTCGCGCTCGGCATGGCGGTAGCGGTCGATGGAATGACTGTGATCGCTTTCGATCCTATCCTGGGTGGTGAGATCTGGCGGCTGGATCTTGAAGGCCGGGACATTGTCGGGCCCCCTGCTCTCGTCAGCATCATCGGTTCCAGGGTTTATATACGCTCAGCTGACGAGCTGATCTGTATTGGCGAGGGGGGGGCCAGGTGAGCGAAAAACAGAGCGCTTTTTTCCAGGTCGGCAAGAGCGAGCTTGGCGATGACCGCAGTGAATGTCTCTCTCTGCGCGAAGAATTTGGCGGCAAGGGAGTGGGACTTCACGCCCTCTGCGCCTGTGGCTACATGGTTCCGCCTGGATTTACCCTCTCGAGCTCCTTTTGCAGAAGCTACTACGATGGCGGCCGGGAGATGCCCGCGGGTTTGCGGGAGGAGCTCCAGGATGGGCTGCAGCGCATTGAGAAGGTCACGGGTCTCCAATTGGGGGAAGGAGCTGGAGAGCTGAGGCTTGCCGTGCGTTCAGGTGCTGCCGTGAGTATGCCGGGGATGATGGACACGGTTCTCGGGCTGGGTACTCGCGATGCTGTCGAGAAGGCCGTTCTCAGGGTCTTTGACTCCTGGTCAAGTGAGAGGGCGAGGACCTACAGGTCTGAGCGTGGAATCATCGGTCTCGAGGGTACCGCGGTGACGGTACAGGCCCTGTGCCAGGCCGAGGTCGCGGGGGTTTCTTTTTCGAGGGCCCCGGGGACCGGCGGGGAGGCCCTCGTTCTTATCGAGGCCGTGGAAGGCCTGGGCGAGACCCTGGTCTCCGGCGCGGTGACGCCGGACAGCTACCTCGTTACCAGGGAAGGGCTCGAGCTGGCGAGGGAGCGTAGCCGGGGCGATCGCCTTCTGGGCCTGGAGGCCATCAGAGAGCTTGCCGGTCTCACGCTGCGTCTCGAGAAGGAATTCGGCTTCACCGTAGATATCGAGTGGGCCTGGGCGGAAGGGACGTTCTGGCTGCTGCAGGTCCGAGAGGCTCGCGTTGCAGCGGGCGGGGTTGATGATCTGCTCGCAGGGGAGCTGTCGCGGGCCGGGGTCCTGCCTGGCGGAGAGGGATTCCTCGTGCGGCACAACCTTGATGAAACTCTCTCCTGTCCAACTCCAATGACCTGGGATATCCAGTCTGAGTTCATGAGCGGGCGGGGAGGATTCGGGACGCTCTACCGGGAGCTGGGCTACCAGCCCTCGGGGCGGGTTGACTCCGATGGTTTTCTCGAGCTCGTCGGCGGCCGGGTCTACGCCGATCCGCAACGTTGCGCCGAGCTTTTTTATTCAGAAGGCATTCTTTCCTATGACCCGATCGAGCTCAGCTCACGGCCCTCGGCTATCGAGGAGACTCCGCGTCTTTGGAAGACGCGGGATGCCGGTCCGCCTGCCCTGTTCAGGACGCTTGGGCAGATGTGGCGTTCAGCGAAAACCGTCACCCGTGGCCGGCAGGATGTCCTCGGCAGCTTCCTGCGGGACACGCTGCCCCTCTACGAGGCCTGGGTTGCTGAAAAACTCTCCGCTGAGCTCAGCGAGTTGAGCGGGGCAGACCTCTTTGAGGAGCTGAAGGATCGTATCGACAGGGTCATGAGAGACTTCGCCCCCGCGTCGCTGAAGCTTTCTTTTTATGCAGGGATGGCTCTCGAGGAGCTGCGCGATCTTCTCGAGAGATGCCTTGGCTTTCAGCGCGGCGCGGTCGCCGCACGGGAGCTTCTCAGCTCGCTAAGCGGCGAGCTCGCGATCGACCAGGCTGAAGGCCTGCTTGCCGCGGCTCGCTCAGATTCCGCCATGGAGCGGTTTCTCGATCGATTCGGGCATCGCTCTGGAGGTGAGATGGAGCTTGCGGAGAAGAGGTGGTGGGAGGAGCCGGAGAGAGTGCAGGCCCTCGCTGAGCAGATGGCGAGGGGAGAGCAGGGCTTTCTCTCCCGTCGCGGAGCGCTTGAAGAACACCGGGACGCGGTCGAATGCGAGGTCCTCGAGCTTCTCAGCCGGGAGCAGCCGGAGGCACTGGAGTCTTTCAAGCGGCTGCTGGTGGAGGCTCGCGAGCTCTTGCCCTGGCGGGAGAACGGGAAGTTCTACTGGATGGCCGGTTACGACCTGGTTCGCCGGGTCCTGGTTGAGCTCGACGGCAGGTTGTCGCTCGAGGGAAACATTTTTTACCTCGAGCGCGAAGAGGTCGGTGAATGCATCGCCGCGGGGCGAGACGGCATTCCCGCTCGGCTGAAAGAGCGGATCCGGGAGCGCAGGGATCTTCGCCGCCGCTGGCGCGGGCTCGAGCTGCCGCAGGTTCTTTCGGGCGAACGGTCCGTCTCCCAGCCCGGGGAGGAGCTTGCCGGTTTGGCTTCGCAAGGCGTTCTTCGCGGCGAGGGGATCTCCTCCGGAAAGGGGCGAGGGCGGATCTGGAGCTGCTCCTCCGCCTCGGAGAAGCCGCCGTTTGAGGGTCCGTACCTGCTGGTTGCCGAATCGACGGACCCTGACTGGACACCCCTGCTCGCTGGAGCTTCGGGTCTCGTCGTTGAGCGGGGGGGAAGTCTTTCCCATGGGGCGATCGTCTGCAGGGACTTCGGCATTCCCGCCCTGGTTCTCGGGGGCGCCTGCCGCAAGCTCGAGACCGGCGTGGAGGCGGCTGTCGATGCCGACCGCGGTGAGCTGCTGCTTATCGCGGAAGACGAGGCTGTCCCTGCGCTCGGGAAGGAAGCTGCCGATGCCGGGGAGTGGGAGCCAGGCGCGGAGCCTTTCTGCGCGCCT
>CAUZHA010000095.1:0-17786 GCA_963579555.1 Planctomycetes bacterium UBA1146 | reverse complement strand
TCCTCGGTGGGAATCGAATCGTATTTGTGATCGTGGCAGCGAGCGCAGGCCACGGTAAGACCGAGCAGCCCGCGCGTGACCGTATCAATCCTGTCGTCGTAAACATCCGGCGGATTGTTGTCAAACATCCGGCCCAGGGTCAGGAACCCCATCGCCGCCTGGCGCCAGGCATCTTCTCCCGGTTGATGACGATCACCCGCCAGCTGGTCCGCGATAAAGCTGTCATAGGGCAGATCCAGGTTCAGCGCGCGGATAACATAATCCCGGTAGGTATAGGCATAGGGACGCACCCTGTCCCTGCCGAAGAGAAGCACCAGGTCCTTGGTGTCGGAATAGCGGGCCACATCAAGCCAGTGGCGCCCCCAGCGTTCGCCATAGCGCGGCGACGCAAGCAACCGGTCGACAACTTTTTCATAAGCATCCGCAGATGGATCCCCAATGAAATCTTCCATCTCTTTTTCCGTCGGCGGCAGGCCGATGAGGTCGTAGCTCAGGCGGCGCAGGAGCACACGGCGGGAAGCCCGGGGCGAAGGCCGGAGCCCGGCTTGCTCCAGGCGCTCCAGAACGAAGTGGTCGATCGGAGAAGAAGCCCAGCCGCCGGCATCCTTCACCTCCGGTAACCCCGGCTTTACAAGGGGCTGGTAGGACCAGTGCCCACGGGAATCGCCGCCTTTCACCCTGGCAGCAGCCCCCGTCGCTATCCGTGGATCAACAGCGCCCCTCTCAATCCAATTCTCAAAATCGGTAATCACCCCTCGAGGAAGCTGGCCCTTGGGAGGCATCTCGAGCTTCTCATAACGCAGGGCCTGTAGCAGCAGGCTCGCGGCCGCATCCCCCGGAACGATAGCTGGACCGGTTTTTCCGCCGGTAAGAACGCCATCGCGAGTGTCGAGGAGGAGCTTGCCGCGCACTTTCTTCGCCCCTTGCGAATGGCACCTGTAGCAGTGCTCGACCAGCACCGGACGAATCTTCCGCTCAAAGAAGTCGACATCTTCGGCTGATGAATCCCTGGCGGCTAGCGGCGGGCTCACTGTGAAGAGAGCACCCAGGAAGAATATCGGCGAAAAAAATCCTGTGCGAGCGATCACGTAAAGTCTCACGGCGGGTAGAAGGCTTTCAATGCAATCTGCAGACCGCGCAGCTAAACTGTCTAGTAGGCCATATTGAAGCCTATTTGCCCGGAGTCGTCTTGTACAATCTCAACGTCACGTCGAGTCCGACCCAGAGCGAAATCATGTCCTACCCCCGATTGCTGAGTCTCATCACATGCCTCTGCCTCACGAGCTGTGGCACCCTCATTTCGCTCATTGATGATCCTGGGGGCTACCTTGGAGTTGATAAATATAGCAGGACCTCCGTCTACCGTGGGACGCAGTGGGACCTGAATTTCCTGAACGAGGGAGGTGCTTATCCCTCGCACTTCTTCCCGCTGCTGCTCGTCGATATTCCACTGTGCATCGCTGCGGACACTCTCCTGCTCCCTTACGACGTGTACGCCACCATTCGCGAGCGAAACGAGGAACTCGCGAAAATTCGCGCCACGCTCTCGATGAACGTCGTGGGTTTCGACGGAAAACCCGCGAAAGGCGTCTGCCTGTGGCTGGGAACGGAGAAGACGGACATCTTCTTTTCTTGCTCGAGCATCTATGGCCGCGCGAGCAAGAGCATTCGTCCCGGTAGATACCGAGTCCTCATCACGCCACGGCACAAGTACGAGGGTGGCGTGAATAAGCGAGAAGATCGCGAAGCGACGGATGACGAGCGGATGACCATCATGACCATCGAGATCAAGGGCTATGAGAAGCGGGAGATCGAGGTCCGACTCCCGAAGGAGTCTGGCTACTAGACGCCGGCGGATAAGCCGAGAGCAGTCTCCATAGATGGCACGGAGCAGGGAAAATCGATCACCATGACCAGGACCAGGATTGGCATCATAGGCGGCAGCGGCCTTGCGGACGCTTTCGCTTCCGGCCAGCTCGAGAGCCGCGCGCTGGATACGCCCTTTGGCCCACCAAGCTCGCCCATCACGCTCCTGGACCTCGATGGAACCGAGGTGGTCTTTCTCAAGCGCCACGGCGAAGGGCATGTCCATAACCCCGGCGCCGTACCCTACCGCGCCAACATCTACGCCCTCAAGGCCCTCGGCGTTACCCACATTGTCGCCAGCGGCGCCACCGGGTCGCTGCGCGAAGAGATCCGGCCCGGAGACATCGCCATCACCGACCAGGCCATCGACAAGACCACCTCCCGCGCGAGGACCTTCTACGAAGACGCCGCGGTCCATGTCGAGTTCGCCGAGCCCTGCTGCCCCGTCCTGCGCTCCTGGTTGATCGAGGCGGGGAAGAAGCTCGACGACATCACCGTCCACGACAGCGCCACCTATGTCTGCATGGAGGGCCCCGCCTTCTCAACCCGGGCTGAGTCCGAATTGCACCGCGCCTGGGGGGCCGATCTCATCGGCATGACCCTCCTGCCCGAGGCCAGGCTGGCGCGTGAAGCCGAGATCGCCTACGCCCATATCGCCCTGCCGACCGACTACGACTGCTGGCGGACGAGGGAAGCAGGACAGCCCGAGGATCTGCTCAAAGAGATCATCGGCAACCTCCAGCAGGCCACCGAGAATTCGATCCGGCTCATCAAAACAGCCCTCGGCGACATCTCGGACCTGGAGCAGACCCCCTCGCCGGCCCACGAAGCTCTCGCCCTGGCCATCTGGAGCGACAAGGCGGCCATACCGCGGGAGGAGATCGACCGGCTGCACGTGCTCTGGGGACAACACTTCAGCTGATTGATGAAAAAGCGGGTGGAAGCTATTCCCCCCGGGCAGCCTCCCGGCTACCGTCAATCTCCGGAGACATCGCCCTCGCCTTGGCTATGAAATACACACCACTCATGGCAAAAAGAACCGTTCCAAGCCCGGCAATCCCATAGGTGAATAAACGAAGGAACTGGTAGTAGTCCAGCTCAGCTTGCCCAAGATCCTTATACAGCTGGATCCCAACGGAGCCGGTGTAGCCAATCGCATCACTGAGGTAGATGGCAAAAACCGCTGTTCCCGCGGCTTTGGTCGAAGCCATGATCCGCTCGAATAAAACGGCTCCGAATGGAACATAGGCCAGGTAGGCGCCAAATCCGACCAGGATCATCCACCACAGCCCATCGATTACCTCGAGATCCATGAGTACCGTCGCCCCTCCCATCAACAGCATCCCGCTCATCATGACCGCGAAGACGGCTGTCAGCCCCCGGCGATGGTCTTTCGCCAGGTTAAGCAGAGCCATCACCACCATGATGCCGAAGGCGATCGGCCAATCAGCCTGGGAAAAGAGAGTTGGCTTGGCCTCGTAACCCAGGGCCTTGAAGACCTCCGGCATGTACATGTCACGGACATCTCGATAGGCCGTCAGGAAGAAATAAAGGACAAGGAGCATGATCATCCCGCCCATGAACTGCCTGAAGAAAGTAGAACGACTGCCGCTGTCCATGACCGTGCGCTCACTCCGGCTGGAAATATCCGCAGTGCTGGGTTCGGGTAATTGGTTCAGGAAAAAGACCGCTATGACAAACGGGATAAAAAAGATGGCCCCGACAGTCGCTGGCATCCAGAACTCGGGGACCCCCTCCAGCATCACCCATCCCCCTATCGTCTTAACCGAGCTGCTGGCGACGATATAGGAACAACTCAGCCCGGCAAAAAGGAGCTCAGCTGTCTTTCTCCCTTCGAGGTAGCGGGAAACCAGGCCCCAGACCATACCCAGGGGCAGGCCGTTGATGAAGATCGCGAGCACCTTGAAGTTCCCGGGGAGCAGGGCGAAGCCAAGCAGCGCCGCCTCGGCAATCACGATCATCAGAACCAGGGCCTTCGCCTGCTGGTTGCGACCGATCTCCGAGCAATACTTACAGCCATAGTACTTTGACAGGGTATAGCCAATAATCTGCCCGATCACGAAGGCGGTCTTGAGGTTGATCCCCCACAGGAACTCGAGGCCCTCAAAGGTCGCCGCCCCGAACGGCTTCCTGAAGGCGTACATGCAAAAGTAGGTGGCAAAGGCGAAGCCCATAGCGTAGATGCTGAACTGCCAGGAGGAAGCCCGGCTCAACCACGAACTGATACTGCTCTGTTTTTGCTCTTCCATCTCTGCCGGGGATTATACTGAGGAGACGCCCTCTACCCGGTATTTTTCCGCTCATTCCTGCCCGGGACTTCATGCACAGGCCGCGTTATTGTATCTTTCAAACGGGAAACCACGCGGAATCGCCACAGGAGATAAAACCTTGAAAGTAATCGTCACCGGGGCCAGCGGCGGAATCGGGCGCGGCATCGCGACGGTGCTCGCCGGGGGCGGCTGCGCCGTGGGAGCGCTGGCGCGCTCGGGAGATAAGCTCGAATCACTCAGGGATGAGATCTCGGCTGCGGGAGGTACCTGTCATACCAGCACCGTCGACCTGCGCTCGCAGGATGAAACGGCTGCGGGCATCGCAGGCCTCGCCGAAGCTCTCGGTAGAGTCGACGCGCTCATCAACAACGCCGGGCTCGTGATCCTGAAGAGCGCCCTCGAGCTCGAGGTCGATGAGTGGCATGCCATGGTCGAAACCAACCTCAACGGGCTCTTCTACGCCACCCGCGCGGTGCTGCCCGGCATGATCGAGAGCGGCAGCGGCCACATCGTGAACATCTCGAGCATCTCGGGCTACTTCCCTCTCGGCGGCGGCAGCGGCTACGCCGCCACCAAGTACGCCGTCACCGGCTTCTCGGAATCCCTCTTCCAGGAGGTTCGCGAGCACGGTATCAAGGTAACCACGGTCTTCCCCGGATCGGTCGACAGCGATTCGCACCGCCACCGGGACGGCGATGGCTCCTGGAAGGTCAAGCCCGAAGAGGTCGGCAAGGCCATCCTCGACCTGCTCAAGACCGATGCCGGCAACTGCATCAGCCGGCTGGAGATCCGGCCCCTCAGCCGGCCGCCAAAGTCCTGAGAGAACCTCTTCAGGAAAGACTGTCGAGAGCGGCATCGACGGCGCAGCCGATCGCCCCGACCAGGCCTCCGATTTCTTCAGCCTCCGCCAGCGGCGGTACGTGCAGAAAGGTCGCGCACTCGATACCGCTTTCAAGGACGGCCGCGCCCCGGCAGAGATGATAGAAAACATGATTGCAGAGAAACCCTCCGGCTGAGTCGGAGAACCGCCACGGAAGACCCCTCTCCTCCAGCCGCCGGGCCAGCTCGGCATGCGGATAAGGGGCGGCGCAGGATTCCGGCCCATCCTCAATGATTCTCAGCGAGCGCCTCACCTCTCCCCTGTTGTCGGCGACCCCGGTATCATCGAGGTTGTGTGCGACGCGCTCGATCCGATAGCAGGGCTCGTCGCCGATTCCGACCGAGATGACGACCTCGGGCTGCAGCTCATCGATAGCCTCTTCCAGCCGCAGGGCCGCCTCATCATAAACCACCGGCAGGACCCGCCAGGAGACATCGGCGCGCTCTCCCAGCTCACCGGCCTCGCAGAACAGACGGACTCCCTCAGCCGATGCGTTGAACGGCTGCCCCGAAAAAGGCTCGAATCCGGTCAACAAGACCACGGGCGTGGCGGACAAGCTTCACTCTCCCTGACAATGGAGTCATAAAAAAACCGGCCAGCTTGAAATCGCTGGCCGGCAATCGTTTCGTTTTTCCCGGGGCGGATCAGCCGGCCTTGGAGGGCTCTTCGACATCGAGCCCGGCGGCCTTTTCCTTCTCCTGGATCTCCTCCAGCGAGAGAGCTCCCTCGAGCTCGTCCACCTTCTCGGTGATGACCTCTCCGTCCTCGTAAAGCTGCTCGTTCTTATCCACCCATTCCTCGTAGCACTCGGGAAGCTCGTCCTCGGGATAGATGGCGTTGATCGGACACTCCGGAATGCAGAGCTCGCAATCGATGCAGGTGTCGGGATCGATCACCAGCATGGCCGGATCTTTCGTCTCGTAGAAGCAATCGACCGGGCATACCGTACAACAGTCGGTATAGCGGCAATCTACACACCGCGCAGTCACTATATGAGCCATCTGGATTTCCCTCTTGGCTAACTTGTCTTCGGTTGAATGCCTGGGCCGCTTCTGCGGCCTCACCTATATTTCTTTTTCGTCAAGAGCCCCGGGGGGCTGTAGCTGAATCTTCTCTTTTATTTGAGCCGCCGGGTCCGAATCAACCGGCTTTCGAAGGCTCATCAATGCTGAAACCCTCGGCCTTCTCGGCTTCCTGGATCTTTTCAAGTTCCCACGCCCCATCGAGGGCGTCTTTCTTCTCCGAGAGAACCTCTCCCTCCTCAAAGATCGCGGCGTTCTTTTCCGTCCAGTCGGCGTAACAATCGGGCAACTCGCTCTCGGGATACACCGCGTTGATCGGGCATTCCGGCACACAGAGCTCGCAGTCAATACAGGTGTCGGGATCGATCACCAGCATCGCCGGGTCTTTCGTTTCGTAGAAGC
This sequence comes from Planctomycetes bacterium UBA1146, assembly GCA_963579555.1. Classification (GTDB taxonomy): domain Bacteria; phylum Planctomycetota; class UBA8108; order UBA8108; family UBA8108; genus UBA8108. The sequence goes on along the minus strand of CAUZHA010000095.1, from coordinate 11,325 downwards.
ACTCGACCGGACACACCGTGCAACAGTCGGTGTAGCGGCAATCGACACAGCGTCCTGTCACTACGTGAGTCATCAAACTCTCCTCAAATCCAGGTCAACTCTGCCAGCCGAAGCGAATCCATCTCAGCAGCTCCGACTGCATACATCCAAGAAGAGATTAAATACTACTGCCCGCTTCTGATCAATATGTTAAGAGCGGTAAAAAGTGGGTGGGCCTAGGTGGGCCGATAATACAGACAGACCTCAACCAAGGGCATCAAAAACCCGCCTGATGGAACCCATCTCGCCCTCATCAAGTTCGACCTCCATCGCCCGGGCATTCTCCCGAGCCTGGGCGGCATTCCTCGCCCCCACCAGCGCCGCGGTAATCCCGGGCTGTGCGAGCGCCCAGCCCACGGCGAGGTTCCCGAGCGAGACCCCCTTGTCACGGCACAGCGGCTCGAGCTCGGCAAGCGCATCGAGGATCGCGGCGCGGCGCTCCGGCTGGAAATCAGGCAGCTTTGACCGATGATCGCTCGGCGGGTATTCGTGGGTCGCGCTGATCTTTCCCGTCAGCAGGCCGCGACCCATGGGGCTGTAGGGAATCACCCCGACTCCGTTTTCCCTGCACCAGGGGAGAATCGCAGCCTCGATAGACCGGTCGAGGAGATTGTACTGCGGCTGGCAGCTCACGATAAACCCGGCATCCCGCGCCGTCTCCAATTGTTCGACCGAGAGGTTGCAGGCGCCGAGATGCCGGACCTTGCCTTCGTCCCTGAGCTTGAGCATCTCACCGAAAGCATCATCCAGGGGATGGAGAGGATCCGGCCAATGCACCTGGTAGAGATCGATGCAGTCGATACCAAGCCGGCTGAGGCTCGCCTCGCACTCCTCGCGGATGCTGTCGGGTTTCAGATTGTAGTAGATCGGCTGCTGGGACCCGTCCGGTCCATGGGAGACAAAGCGAAGCTCCCCATCATCCCGATCCCAGCGCAGGCCGCACTTGGTAAAGACCAGGACCTCGCCGCTATGCCCCCGCAGGGCCTTCCCCACTGTCTCCTCGCTGCGCCCGAAACCGTAGACCGGAGCCGTGTCGATCGCCCGTATGCCGGCATCGAGGCTGGCGTGGATCGCCTCCAGAGAATCTTCTTCCGCCTGCCCGCCCCACATCCAGCCGCCAAAGGCCCAGGCGCCAAGAATAACCCTGGTAGGCTCGAGATCACTTTTTCCAAGACGCATCGTCGTCATAACAAGCGGGCTCCAGACTCTTATCCAGCCGCTGATGAGTCGGCAGGTAGTTATATCTTTCATCCGGCCCCGGCCGCATGCCGGCCGGGCCGGAATTGTAGCTGATCATGGAGAAGGACGCAGGATCAGGAGACGAACTTTTTGATATTGACCTCTCTCTCTTAAAACAGGAAACTACCGACCTGCCGTCTTCCGGAGAGTGCCTCCGGTCGGCGGATTTCTATTCATGAAACACCGATTCAAGGGGAGCCTTGCAGGAAAAATGAGCGAAGCTGCAGCAGCTACGCCTGGCGATGTCCGAAAGCAGGTCCTGGGAGTTACCGATGGCAAGATGGCCATGTGGATCTTCCTCGGCTCTGACGGCATGTCCTTCATGGGACTCATCGCGGCCTATGTCGTCCTGCGGATCAACAATCTGGATAATGACTGGCCCTCGCCGGGTGAATACCTCGGAATCCAGCTGACCGCCTTCAATACCTTTGTCCTCATCTGCAGCAGCGTCACCATGGTCAAGGCGTTTGAAGGCGCCCTTGCCAATGATGTCCCCAAGCTGAAGAAATACCTGCTCCTCACAATACTGGGAGGCGCCTCCTTCCTGGGAATGCAGGTTTACGAATACAACCACTTCTTCGCCAACACCCACGGAGTTGACGGAGCTGATCCTTTCCGGCTGTTCCTCAGCGGGATCTGGGAAGGAAAGCTCATCGACGGCGAGTGGGCCTGGTCGCATTTAAAGGGGAGCACGCTCTTCGGCTCCACCTTCTTCGTAATGTCAGCCTTCCACGGCTGCCATGTCTTCAGCGGGGTGGTATACCTCTTCTTTATCTATATAGGCGTATGTAACGGTAGCTGGAACAAGAACCGGATCGAGATTGTCGGGCTCTACTGGCACTTCGTCGACCTGGTCTGGATCGTCATCTTCACCATCGTCTACCTTGTCGAAACGAAGGTCCCGGGATCATCATGAGCGAAGACCACAAGCATCCCAACTACATACTGATCTGGATAGTTCTGCTGGTGCTGACCGTCCTGGAGGTCGCGGTGGCTTTTTTTCCGAAATGGTTCCCGGACATGGGCTCCGTCATAGGCATCACGATCACCCTCCTTCTCGGAATGGCCTTCGTCAAGGCAGGGCTTGTGGCGGCCTACTTCATGCACCTGAAGTTCGAACAGAAGAACTTCGTCATAATCGTCTCCTTCCCCCTGGTCCTGGCCTGCGTCCTCGTCATCCTGCTGCTGCCTGACGTAGCCTTCGGCTAGTCGGCCCTCCTCAGCTGACCGAACTCCCCGCCACAGCGACTGACCGCCGCCTATCCCAGGAACTCGAAGCTGCCCTTTGTCAACAGCTTCGGAGGAACCAGCCAGCGAAGCTGTCCACAGCCGGGGGCGGCGTCCTTCCAGGAATCGATCGCGAGGTCGACTCTCGCCATCGTCGCGGTGGGAAAACGCACCATCGCGCCCGCACCGGGCAGGGCGCAGCCACACAGGAGGCGCACCATTTCCGAGGAGGTGGGTTCATGCCCCACAAGCATGAGCGATTTCGCATCACCTGCGAACTCATGGAGGAGATCGAAGACGGTGTGGGCCTCGGCCAGGTAGAGGCGCGGCTCAAAATCGACGCGCGATTCCCACCCCCCGGCCTCGCTGGCGTGCCGCAGGGTCAGCTTCGCCCGCGTCGCGGAAGAGCAGATCACGCTCTCGGGCGACTGCCCGGCCAGGCTGAGAAATCGCCCCATGGCCTCAGCCGCGTCGCCCCCCCCCGGTGTCAGGGCCCGCTCATGGTCGCTTTCATCCGCAGCGCCCCAGTCGGATTTCGCGTGTCTGAAGATCAGCAGACGCTTCATGAGGTTCCTCTAGCCTGTCTTCTTTACGAACGATCGCAGGTAGAGGGCGAGACCGAGGCCGGCGAGAAACGAACCCGCCGCCCAGGCCGGCTCTCCATCACGACTCAGCATCAGATAGGCGAAAAGAAAAGCGAAGGCTACCCCGAAAGAGATCAGCGTGATATGTACCCGGCGAAGCGCGGAGGACGGATAGGACGGTTTTTCTTTCTGCCCGGAGTCACTGGCTGACATTTTCGAACCTCATTCGCGAATGGTCGCATATTTTGAGCTTTCTACGCAAGTAGACAGGACCCGGCAAACCGGTAAATTGGATTTTTTGATGTTCAACATCGTTCCGATACAATAACCTCAACAGTTGCTCCGAAGAGGGCGGGAGCTCTTTTCGGAGGCTTTTACGGGGCGGTTCTCGTATACCGCCGCTTCATCGCAAACCTATTTTAAACCATCCAGATCGAGAGACCCAAATTGAGCGAATTCGAATCCTTCAGGCCCATTTACGACCCTACCGCCGTCCAGCCCATGCGGGATGAATTGACCCAGGTTGGAGTGGACGAGCTCCGCACGAGTCAAGATGTCGACGCGACCCTTGGAGGCGACGAAGGAACCGTTCTCCTCGTCGTCAATTCGGTCTGCGGCTGCGCGGCCGGGAATGCCCGGCCCGGAGTGATGCTTGCCCTGCAGAACAAGGTTATTCCCGACCGGCTGACCACCGTCTTCGCCGGGCAGGACAAGGAGGCGACCGAGAAGGCGAGGGGCTATATGTCTGAATATCCACCATCCTCCCCCTGCATCGCCGTCTTCGAGGGTGGAAAGGTTCAGACCATCATAGAACGCCACAACATCGAAGGACGCAGCCCCCAGGACATCGCGGCCATGCTCGTCAACAGCTTCAACGGCTGCTGCGAACGTACTGGCCCCTCGATTCCCCGGGACGAGTTCGAAAAAATCGTCCCCGCCCATATCTGCGGATCGTCCATCCCGGAATTCGAAGAGGGCTCGGCCTCGTCGGAAGATTCCGAAGACGGGGCAAGCTGAATGCAACGGCCTCTCATCGGGCTCGTCTTCAATAACGACTCCTGAAAAAAAAGAACCTAGCGCTCAGAAGACCTGCTCACTTATCGTCAGACAGTACACTTACCCGGTTTAAGGAGAATCTGAAATGTTCGGCCGATCATTGAAGCCAGGCCTGATGATCCTCTCACTGATCCTGCTGACGAATACGGCCAGCTCCGCGGGAAAGACCTACCTTGGAATCAGCCTCGCCGCGAAAATCCCTCCATCGGTGGCAGCTCATCTCGACATTGCTGGAGGAGCTATGATCATCGCGGTAATCGATGGCAGCCCCGCAGCCAAGGCCGGTCTCAAGGAGCACGACATCATCATCAAGGCGGCCGGGCAGGCGGTAAAGTCTCCAGGCGACCTCAGGAAGGCGCTCGACAGCCGGAAGCCCTCCGAGAGCGAAGAAACCCTGGCGCTCGTCGTTCGCCGAGGCACGAAGACCCTCGATTTCAAAGTAAAGCCGACGGAGGCTCCCGCCAAAAAAGAACCCCCGAAAAACCTCCCTCAAAAAGCCCGCCCCCTGACAAACAAGAAGGTCTACCTGGGAGTGAATCTTGACGCGATCCCCCCCAGCCTGGCTGTTCACCTCCGGCTGGCTCGCAATGAGGGGGTGCTCCTCAGCAGAGCCCTGCCCGGCTCTCCAGCATATGACTCCGGACTCAGGAAACACGACATCATCCTGAAGGTCGGAGGCAAGGCAGTCACCTCGAGCGGCAGGCGAAACGGGGTGAGGACATCAGGCCTTCCCAGCGCTGAGAAATTACTTGAAGATCTCCAGCGCGGCGGCATCACCGGTGGCCTGCGAATTGAATCTCTCCAGTCTCTCCTTGGTGAGGAGCTGGACGGGACCAACTCAAACCTGAAGCAGCTCATCAGTTCCTACCGGCCGGGCGAGGAGGTCGAGCTGGAGGTGATCCAGAAAGGATCTCGAAAAAAAATCATGGTGGTCCTGGCGGCGGATCCAGCGAGGGCCGGCTCGATCTTTCCTCCCCGGGTGCTGGGAAGATCGGGCTCGAGCAGCTCCTCGATTTCATCGGTAACGGTCAACGATGGCGACCTCAGCATCACCGTACGCGATGCCAACGGAAAAAAGACCTTCTCCGTTCGCAGGGGCAGGGAAGTCCTCGCGAAGGACGAGCCCTGGGAGACTCTCGATAAATTGCCCGCGGAGATCCAGGAAAAGGTCAGGCGATTGAACTCCGGCCCATCAGGCAAACCGAAAAGCGACAAGAGCCCGGATCCCCTCCCGCCGGGAGAAAAGAAGCTTCCGCCCGGCAAGGGAAACAAGAAGCCTATCTGAAAGCCGCCCGGTACTGTGGCGCAGCTTTTCCCTGCGCGTGAGTCCGCTGGAAGTGCTATTTTGCGACCATGATGAATGAGCATGGCTGCCTTGACCGAGAGCTCTACAGGCTCGACCAGTTAACCGACATCCCCAGTCCCGCCCTGGTAGTCTACGAGGAGCTCGTGGAGAAGAACCTCGCCATTATCAGGCGGGAACTCGAGGCCGTATCCCCACTCGCTGCTTCCGCCTGCCTCAGGCCACATGTGAAAACCCACAAATCCGCCTGGGCCATACGCCTGCAGCTCTCCGCAGGCATCGAGAAATTCAAATGCTCCCACAACGAGCTTGATCTGCTGCTGGATGAGGGGGTACGAGACATCTTCGTAGCCTACCCACCACTCGAGCACCTCGCCGGACGAATCGCTTCAGCCGTGGCTCAAAACATCCAGTCGAAGATCCTCGCTCAGGTCTCGTCCATCGAACACGCCCGCTACCTGGCCGCGGCGGCCGAACGGGAAAACGTCGACATCAACTATCTCATCGACCTGGATGTAGGCGACCATCGGACCGGGCTCCCCGCCTCCAGCGCTCGTTCGCTCCTGGCGGCGATCCAGGCTGACGAAACCCTCTCCCGGCTTCACCTCGAGGGACTTCATGCCTACGATGGGCACAACCACTCCGATGATCCCCGCAAACGGACAGAATGCGCCCTGAAGGCGATGGATGAGGTCGCCCTGGTCGTAAGTGAGCTCCAAAAAGATGGCGCGGAGATCGACCGCCTGGTGGTCGGAGGCACCCCCGGCTTCCTCCACTGTCTCAAGGCCCTGCACGAGCAGGAAGGACCTTCAGTCGAGCTCGAGGTCTCACCTGGCACCTTCATCTACTGGGACACCCGCTACGATGAGCTTATGCCCGGGCGCTTCCGACTCGCGGCCCTGGTGCTCGCGCGGGTGATGGACCGCCCCACGCCTCAGAAGATCACGCTGGATCTCGGCCACAAGCGCTGGGCGATCGACCAGGGGCACGTGCACCTCTTTTCAACCCCGGGTCTCGAGGTTGTCAAGGTTAGCGAGGAGCATACGGTTCTCGAACACGACGGCAGCTGCCCCCTGCGAATAGGAGACCCCGTCCTCATCGCGCCCAGGCACATCTGCGCCACGGTAAATTTATGGGAGGAATTCCACCTCGTTGACGGAACGGGAAAGCTCCATAGCGACCGCCTTGCGGTAACCGCAAGAAACCGTTGAGCGAAGACCGTGACATGAGCCCGAGAAAACAGATCGAGCGAATCCCGGAACCCGAGGTGATGGACGACACCGAGGAAGCCCGCGTATACGACGATGCCGACTTCAGCCGGGTCAACCTCTCTTGCGCGCGAAGAATCTACAGGTGCCTCGAAACCGAGAGAGGCCACGCCCTCGACCTTGGAACCGGGCCCGCGGAAATACCCATCCGCCTCTGCGCTCTCGCTCCCGGCTGGAAGATCACCGCGGTCGATGCCAGCCCATCCATGCTGCGACTCGCCCGCGCGAAGATAAAAAAAGCGAGGCTGGAAAAACGGATCCGGCTTCTACGAGCAGATGCGAAGAACCTTGGGGAGCTCAAGCGAGGCTTCTCAACCGTCTTCTCCAACAGCCTCCTGCACCACCTCCATGACCCAATCCCCTTCTGGAGAGAGGTGAAGCGGCTCACCTCCCGCAACGGAAGTGTCCTGGTCCAGGATCTCCGCAGGCCTCCAAGCAGGGCGCGAGCCAGGGAGCTCACCCGCCTCCATACCGCCGGCGACCCGCCCCTGCTGAAGCAGCTCTTCTACCAATCGCTGCTGGCCGCCTTCACCCCCTCTGAGGTGAGAGAGCAGCTCCGTGCGGCAGGGCTCGACCTGCGGGTCAGGGCTACGACGGACCGTCACCTGGTGGTGAGTGGAAGACCCTGAGGCGGCGAAGACTTCCTCCTTGACGAATCACCTCAATACGGTTTACTCGGTCCATCAAACAAGTAAACCTGCTAACCGAAACGAGCATTTTGTCTTCATCGCAGAAAAGTTTTCTCGGCCGGGGCTCCCTGGGCAAGCTTGAAGAGGTACTGACCGAGGCCTCTGCCGAATCCGTCTTCCTGGTGAAAAGTCCCGGTGCCTATGAAGCCTCAGGAGCCCATCTCCTGGTAGAGCAGGCCCTCGCAAGGGTAAAGACAAGATCCTTTGACGGCTTCACCCCCAATCCCAAGTGGCCCGACATCCTGTCGGCCCTGGACCTGTTCAGGAAGGAACCCTGTGACCTGATCGTAGCGATTGGAGGGGGCAGCGCCATCGACATCGGCAAGCTTGTCAGCTTCCTCGCCCGTCAGCCTGCCGCGCCCGAGGCCTACCTGAAAGGCGAAGACGAGCCCTCGGAACCCGTCATTCCACTGGTGGCCATCCCGACGACGGCGGGCTCAGGCAGCGAGACGACCTGCTTTGCCGTAGCGTACTACGAGGGGAAAAAGTATTCCGTCGCCCACGAAAAGGTCCTGCCATACTGCTGCCTGGTCGATCCGGCCCTGACCGACGGCCTGCCGCCATTGTGGAGCGCCTGCAGCGGTCTCGATGCCTTCTGCCAGGCGGTTGAGTCGATGTGGGCGGTTCTCTCCACGGATGAATCGGTGGCCCATGCGAAAAAAGCTATCCTCCTGGCCCTCGAACACCTTGAGGCGGCTTCGCGTTCACCGACCAGGAGCGCTCGAGACGGCATGTCCGAGGCGGCTCACCTCGCGGGCAAGGCCATCAACATATCGAGAACAACGGCCTCTCACGCCCTCTCCTATACGATGACCTCGAACCTCGGGGTTCCGCACGGGCATGCGGTCTCCGTTACGCTGGGCGCCGTCATGGCCTACAACTATGGTCTTGGTGAAGAAGACTGCCTCGACCCGCGAGGGCCTGAGCATGTCCGGACCCGAATCGAAGAGATCCTTGAGTTGCTGCAGGCCACCAGCATCGAAGATGGCCGTCGAGTCATTGACTCCATCATCGAGTCCACCGGCCGGCCGGCCTCCCTGGGGGATATCGGTGTCAGGAGCGCCGAAGACATCCTGATGGTAGCCGATGGCGTCAACGCCGAGCGCCTGGGAAACAATCCCAGGGCCTTTACTCGCGAGAGCCTCCTCGAAATATTGCAGGAGCTGCACGCCAGGGGCGCGGTCCAGGAAGACTGAAAAGGTCGCCTTCAGCCTTCCGGATGGCCTACTGGCAGGCCTCGCACTCTTCGCCGTTCTGCATGGCCTCGACCGAGCAGGCGCTCTTCTCCTCGGTATACTCCCCCTTCACCGCGTCCGTCACATCCTTCTTCACGGACACCGTGGCCTTCTCGATATTGCTCGCGGCCATGGTGCGAAGATAGTAGGTGGTCTTGAGCCCCGAGCGCCAGGCTGCCCGGTACATATGGGACATTGTCTTCATATCCGGCTCGGCGAGGAACAGGTTGAGAGATTGAGACTGGTCGATCCACTTCTGGCGACGGGCCGCGGCCGCGATAAAGGCCTCGTAAGGAATATTGAAGGCCGTCTTGTAGAGATCCTTGAGCCGGTCGGGGATGCTCTCGATGTCTCTGAGCTCGCCATCGAAATACTTCAGGTTATCGATCATCTCCTGCCCCCAGAGTCCCTCCTCCTTCAGGTCACGGACCAGGTTCTTGTTCAGAACGATAAAATCCCCTGACAGGTTGCTCTTGACGAAGAGATGGCTGTAGTGCGGCTCGGTACAGGGTGAGCTGCCCATGATATTGCTGATCGTAGCGGTAGGCGCGATCGCGAGAACATTGCTGTTCCTCATTCCCTGGCGCCTGATCTTCTCACGGAGCTTCGTCCAGTCCATCCGGCTGCCCCTGGGCACGTCGATCGGAACACCACGCTCCTCCTCGAGAAGCTCCAGGCTGTCCTGCGGCAGGATACCACGAGACCACTTCGAACCATCGTAGGTGGAGTAGCTGCCGCGCTCGGCAGCGATATCGCTGGATGCCTCATAAGCGTAGTAGGCGATCGCCTCCATGAACTCATCGTTAAACTCGATAGCTTCGGGCGAATCAAAGGCCAGGCCCTTATGGTACAGGGCGTTCTGCAGCCCCATGACGCCAAGGCCTACCGGGCGATGCCGGAGATTCGAGGTCTCCGCCGGAACGGTTGGGTAGAAGTTCAGATCGATGACGTTGTCGAGGGCGCGAACGGCGATCTCGATCGTCTCCTTGAGCTTCTTGTGATCCAGCTCGCCATTCGCATCAAGGTGATTGTCCAGGACAACCGAGCCGAGATTGCATACAGCGGTCTCTTCCTTGCCGGTATTGAGGGTGATCTCGGTGCAGAGATTCGAGCTGTGGATAACCCCGGTGTGGTCCTGGGGACTGCGGATATTGCAGGCGTCCTTGAAGGTGATCCACGGATGGCCCGTTTCAAAGAGCATCTCGAGCATCTTTTTCCAGATCCCGATAGCCGGCATCGTCTCACCCTTCAGCTCGCCGCGGTCAGCCATGGCCTCGTACTCGAGATACCTCGTCTCGAAGGCTTTCCCGTAAAGATTATGCAGATCCGCTGTCTCGCTGGAGCGGAAGAGCGTCCAATCCTCCCTCGATTCCATCCTCTTCATGAAGAGGTCGGGAATCCAGTTGGCCGTGTTCATATCGTGGGTACGGCGACGGTCATCACCGGTATTCCTGCGCAGCTCGAGGAACTCCAGGAGATCGTTGTGCCAGCATTCGAGGTAGGCGCAGCCCGAGCCCCTGCGTTTTCCGCCCTGGTTCACTGCCACGAGCTGGTCATTGTGAAGCTTCAGGAATGGAATGACCCCCTGGCTCTCTCCATTGGTTCCGGCGATATGACTGCCGGTCCCCCTGACCGAGGTCCAGCTGCCGCCAAGCCCTCCGGCCCACTTCGAGAGATAGGCGTTCTCCGCAATCCCCCGCTGCATAATGCTCTCGATCGAATCATCGACCCAGTAGAGATAGCAGGAGGACAACTGGGAGTGCAGTGTGCCTGCGTTAAAGAGCGTTGGGGTGGAGGAACAAAAGCGTCGACTCTTGTACAGATCATAAAGGGCCGCCACCTTGCCTTCCTTGAGCTCCCCCTCATTCAGGCAGAGTCCCATGGACACCCGCAACCAGAAGATCTGGGGAGTCTCCATTCGGGTGTCGGGGCCATCCTGGCTCTTGTCCACCAGCAGGTAACGGTCGTAGAGCGTCTGGATGCCCAGGTAATCGAAATACAAATCAGCCGTGGGGTCGAGAAGCTTGCTCAGCTTTTCAATGTCGTATTTTCTCAGCTCCGGCGACAGGCGCCCAATGGAGATTCCCTTTTCGAGATATTTCGAGAAGTATCTCTGGTGGTATTCCTTCAGGCTGCCGATGCCATCCTCCCGGACATCCCAGCCGAGCACCTCTTCGTAGATGTAGCTGCAGAGAATGCGTCCGGCAAAGCACGCAAAGTCCGCATCTTTCTCAATAAGAGCCTTGGCATTGAGAATGATCGTGGTCTTCAGATTCTCGGTGGTGATCTTATCGAAGATCGACCGGCGCAGCTCGGAGATGATCTCCTCCTCGCTGAGGCACAGGTCCAGGTCGATGGAGGCAAAACGAACACGGGCCACCAGCTCCACCCCATCCCAGAGGAAGGTGGACTCATCCTCGCGGGTGACAACCACCATCAAGGTCTGGCCTTCAGCTTCACCCGAGACCTCAGTGGACTCTTCCAGCTCGGCCTGGCGCATGAGAGCGCGCTCGGCCCGGTAGAGGATATAGGCCTCGGCCACCTTGTAGTGACCCTGCTTCATCAGGATCTCCTGCACCATGTCCTGCACCTCTTCGATGTGGATGAAAGACTGGCCCGCCGCAAGGATCATCTCCGTCACCTCCTGCGCAACCTCGACGGCCGGAGAGGAATCCATCTGCTGGG
>CAUZHA010000094.1:0-17820 GCA_963579555.1 Planctomycetes bacterium UBA1146 | reverse complement strand
TCACGGGATAGTCCACCGAGCTGATGGAGAAGCCGGAGCCCATGGAGGTGAAGCTCGCGGAGTTGGCCTCGGGATCGACCCCGGAGCCAAGCGGGCTGGTGACGGTGTCCGCGACCGTAACGGTATAGTCGATGCCAGCCGCCTGCTCCTCTGTGGTGAGGATGACCTGGTCGCCCTGGACTGCGGCCTCTGAGATTCCAAGTTCAGGGGCGAAGGTGAAGGCCGCCTCGGGATCGCCGATGCTCTCCGCGTCAATTTCCATGTCGAAGGAGATGGTCACCTCGGTCCGGCTGCCGGCCGCGGCGCCGGTGACCCGTGGAGATGGGGGGGCGGGGCAGTCGTCGACGGCGATGTCATCGAGCGAGTAGGCGCTTGGCTGGGCCTGCCCGCGGAATCGCCACATGGGCCCGGTGAGTGACAGCACGCAGCCATTCACCAGGTTGTTCTTGGTCGCCAGCGAGTCACGCAGGGAATCGGTAATCCTGAGACGAAGGTCCGAGTTGTCGCTGATGGCCGCAGTGGATACCACAGCGGAGAGGTGGCCGCCGCCGGCGAAGGTGAACTCGCTCTGGAGCGTGCAGGTCAGGGTGATCAGCTCGCTCTCGTAATCATCAAGGGCGTCGACGAGATCCGCCGCGTTGGAGACCTCCTGGGCCAGGGCGGAGACGTCGATCCCGCTCTCGAGAACTTCGTAGTCGGCCAGGGCGAGGATGGTGCGGGCATCGTAGATGGTGCCGAGCTCGGTGGCTCGAAGGCTGAGGAGATCGCCGACCTGGGGCTCAGGGTCGAGAGAGAGCGGATCGAGCTCAACGACGATCGCCGGGCCGGCGGCATCGGCCTGCAGGAAGAACCCGGCCGGGGCGCCGCCGACAGCCGGCCGCTTGTAGGTGACCATCGCGCCGGTAACCATCACATCGACCTCTCCATCTTCAGCGGCCCTGAGCAGGGCTATAGCTTCGGATGGGTTCGGCGGAGGCGCGACAACTTCACAGGCGGGAAAGGAGGCGCAGCCGAGACCGTCGGCGCTCGGGTCCAGTCCGCACTCCTGCCAGGGGGCGGGTGGAGCTGACGCTCCCAGGAAGAGATGACGCAGGAGATGACTCGGGTCGGAGATGTCCACCTCGCCGCTGTCATTGGAGTCGAGCGCATCCAGGCAGAGGGGGCCCTCGCCGCCCTGGAAGAGGTAGGCCAGGGTGAAGATCGCGTCGCTGAGATCTACCCTTGCATCGGTGTTGGAGTCTCCGCGCAGAAAGGCGTTATCGCCGGCTTTTACCAGCGGGCAGGCGCAGATGGCAAGGAGAGAAAACACTGTGAGTACATTGTGGAAACGGTTCTTGTGGTGCATTGTTCCGCCTTTTTGAGGAAAGCAGGAGGGTCCGGAGGGACCTCGGTTCAGACTACCCGAGGGGGCAGTGTTACCCGAGTTATGGGGGCAGTCAAGACTTTCCAATTCGATATTGACTGTCCGGGTGATCTCGTCGCACGATGTCCTCATCGTTTTCATTTGCGGACGATATGCATTCGGCCTTTTGAATAATACTGAGGAAGGAAATCCAGATGAAGCTGAAGCTGCTGGCCTGCCTGGCCCTGACGTGCTCTCTCTCTATCAGTTTGAATCCCGCCGCCGCAGCTGATCTCACCGCCGGCATGAAGCCGGCCAAGCTGGAGCTTAAATCAGCCGGTCCAGTGGCCTTCGGGCCCGATGGAATCCTCTTTGTCGCCGATCCGCTGGGCGCGACGGTTCATGCCATCGCGACCGGGGACACAGGCAAGTCCGCCAAGAGAAAGGCTGTCAGTCTCGAGGCTGTCGATCGGAAAATCGCCGCGGCCCTGGGTACGGCTCCCGACAAGATCCGGATTTCAGACCTGGCGGTCAACCCGCTCTCCGGGGTGGCCTACCTGTCGGTGGCGCGCGGCAGTGGGGTCGCCGCCCCGGCTGCCATCGTCACGGTCCGCGGGGACCAGCTCGAATTGCTCGATCTCTCCATCCTCAAATCAGCCAGCTTCGCCCTGTCCTCGGTGCCGGATGCCAAGGCCTCGACCGGCAGGGGACGCCGGCGTGAGAGCGCCCGGACGCAGGCGGTCACGGATCTCGGCTACGTTAACGGCCGGGTGCTGGTGGCCGGGATGTCCAACGAGGAGTTCTCCTCGAGCCTCCGGTCGATCCCCTTTCCCTTCGCCGGCTCCGGCAAGCCGGTGAGCGTGGAGATCTATCATGGGGCGCATGGCCGCTTCGAGACCCGCTCGCCGGTGCGAACCTTTGTTTCGCTGAACGTCGCCGGCCAGCCCTATCTCGTCGCCGCCTACCAGTGCACGCCGCTGGTGACGATTCCCCTGTCGGATATCAAGCCCGGAGCGCAGCTGAAGGGTAAGACGGTCGCCGAGCTCGGCAATCGCAACCGGCCGCTGGATATGATCGTCTATACCAAGGCGGGCAAGGAGTACATGCTGATCGCGAACTCCAGCCGCGGCATCATGAAGGTCTCGACCGTGGACCTGGAGAAATCTCCGGGTATCACCGAGCGCGTCTCGGGCGGCGGCAGCAAGGGGGTTCCCTACGAGACGATCAAGGGTTGGAAAGGAATCCTCCAGCTCGACAAGGCTGATGACACCACCGCCCTGGTGATGCGGGAGACCGAGGGAGGGTCCTTCAACCTGGAGACCCTGCCGCTTCCGTGAAAAGCGCCGCCGTGCGTTTTGTCCCGGGCGCCGTCGTCCTGGCTCTTCTTTGCGGGTGTGTCCAGCCCGTGAGGGAGGACATCTGCCCTGTTCGCATCGACCTGGTCGCCTCTGAAGATGGAGCCCTCCATTTCGAGGTTTCGGGTTTCGCCGCCGCCCGTGTCGACGAGGCTTCCCTGCGAGAGAGCTTCAGGGTCTACACCATCTTCGACAAGCGCTCCGCCGGCGAGGGGCTGCCTGCCATCGCGGGTTCCTATGTTTTCGGGGAGGGTGTCTTGCGTTTCAGACCCCGCTTCCCGCTCGAGGCCGGGCTTGGATATTCAGCCCGGCTCTATTCTTCTTCGGGCAGGTTCGAGGAGACCCGTTTTGATATTCCCAGGAAGGAGCTGGAGCGCGGCACGATTGTCGCCGCGGTCTATCCCTCAGTCGATGTGCTGCCGGAAAACCTGCTGAAGTTCTATATTCACTTTTCCGCTCCGATGAGTGTCGGCATGGCCTATGAGAATACCCGCCTGCTGGATTCAAACGGTAAGGTGGTCAAGTACCCCTTCCTCGAGCTGGATGAGGAGCTCTGGGATCCACGGGGCCGGCGCCTGACCATCTTCATCGATCCCGGCCGCATCAAGCAGGGGGTGCTGCCTAATGAGGTGGTCGGTCCGGTATTCAAGGAGGGGGAGAGCTATACTCTCGAGATCAGCGACCATTGGAAAGATGCCGCCGGCGCTCGCCTGCGCTCATCTTTCCGCAAGTCCTTCAGGGTATCCGAGGCGGATCGCCAATCGCCGCTGCCCGCGGCCTGGAAGCTCAGCGCTCCCGAGGCGGAAAGCAGGGAGCCGCTCAAGCTGGCCTTCGCGGCCCCTCTCGACCACGCCCTCCTCCACAGGCTGCTCTGGGTAGAGAACGCGGCCGGGGAGAGGGTCGCGGGGGAGGTTCGTGTCGAGGCCGGTGAGCGCGGCTGGTCGCTGCGGCCGGATACGAGCTGGAGACCGGGAGAGTACAGGCTGATGATTTTCAGCACCCTCGAGGACCTCGCCGGCAACGGCATCGACAAGCCCTTCGAGGTGGATGTCTTCGAGCAGGTCAGGGAGAGGGTGGAGTCGAAGACAGTCAGCCGGGCGTTCACCATCAGGCCGAGGCAGAGATGATGTCCTCGGGGAGCTCGGTCAGGTTCTCCAGCCTGTCGGCGTGAACAGCGTAGGTGTTTTCGACGCCGATCACTCCCCAGTCGGGGTGGGTGTATTTCGGTTCGATGGCGAGGGTGTTGCCTTCCACCAGCGGCTCGTCGAAGCGGGGGGCCAGCACGGGAAGCTCGTTGACCTCCAGCCCCACGCTGTGGCCGACAAACTTCACCGCCAGCTCTCCCGGCCCCATGAAGTTGTCGCCGAGGCCTTTTTCTTCGGCCAGGGCGATGAGCTCTTCATAGATGCGCGAGGGTATGGAGCCGACGCGGATGGTCTCCTCGCAGAACCTGAGCAGCTCGCGGGTCTTTTCGTAAATTTCGATGGCCCCGCCAGGCATGGTTCCCCGCACCGCCATACGCGTGCAGTCACTGTGGTAGCCCGAGAGGCTCATCAGGTAGTCGACGATGACCGGGGTGTCCGCTTCGATGGGGCTTCGCGAGCCGCCCTGCGAGACGCAGGTATGCGGTCCCCTGCCGCCGATCGGGAAGAGTGAATGGTTGGGCAGGGCGCCATCGGGTCCGCTGGTGACCGTTCCGATGCCGGTGCCTATGTTCATGCCTCGCAGCCGGATGATTCCGCAGTGGCCGAGCGTCCGCGCCCTGCAATCGAGCTGGTTCTGCAGCTCGCAGGAGGAGATGCCCTCGCGGCCTAGAAGCTCTGGTACCGACTCGAAGAGGAGACGCTGCGCCTCGGCCGCCCGTTTCAGCTCTCCGATCTCGTAGTCGCTCTTTGCCGCCCGGTTCGCCATGAGCAGGCGGGAGGCGTCGAGTACTTCAGTCCCTTCGCCCAGGAGCTTGCTGTAGAAGGCGCAGGTCGCCGCGGGCAGCACGTCGAGCTCCATGCCGATCTTCCAGGGAGGCGGGCCGCAGAGACTCGCGAGCCGCTCCGGCAGGCCCTTCATGCTCTCCAGCGGCTCGATGTGTTCCAGCGGCGAGTCTCCCCGGGCGCGTTCGAGCACCTTGCGCACGAGCAACCTCGGCTCCTCTGCGGGGGTGACGAGCAGGTGAGCGGTCTGGACGGTCCCGCTGAGATAGTAGAGATCAGCGGTATTGAGGACGATCATCGCGTCGAGGTTCGAGCCGGACGCCTTCATCAGGCCCTGGAGACGCTGGTGCCGGGCCTGGATTTCCGCCGAATCGAAGGGCTTCATACCGAGAGCATATCAGAAAAAACCGCGGTCGCCCTAGGCCTTGCTGATCTTCACCGGGCAGACCTTCAGCTCGGCGGTCTGGGTCACCGGGTCGTAGCCGGAGCCGGTGAGTATATTGACCGGGACATCGTTGAAGCTGAAGCTGCAGAAGACCGTTCCCCGGGGAGAGCGGGAGGTGGCCTCCACCTTGACCCGGACGGCGCCCCTGCGGCTGGCCATCTCGCACAGGCTGCCGTCTTCGAGGCCCCAGGCACTTAGATCGTCGGGATGGACCTCGAGGGTTTCCTCGCTCAGGAGGTAGTCGATTCCGTGCGCCCGGCCGGACTGGGTTCGGGTGTGGTAGGACGCCAGCCGCCGGCCGGTGGTCAGCCAGACGGGGTACTCCTCGTCGATTGTTTCAGCCGGGTCCCGGTAGTTCAGCACGGAAAAGATTCCCCGTCCGTTTTCAAACTCGCCCTCGTGCAGGATGGGTGTTCCGGGATGGTCCTTTTCGGGAACGGGCCACTGGTATTCTCCGTTTTCCACCCGGTCCCAGTCGAGTCCGGCATAGATGGGCGAGAGGCCGCAGAGCTCGTTGAAGACATCGCGGGCGGATTCGTATTCGAAACCGTCGATTCCCAGCCGCCTGGCGAGCTGGCTGACGATCCACCAGTCCGGCTTCGCCTGTCCGTGCGGCGTGACCGCGCCCCGCAGGCGCTGCACCCTGCGCTCGGTATTGGTGCAGGTTCCATCGGCTTCGCCGAAGCCGGCCGCGGGGAGCACCACGTCGGCCAGCTCCCCGGTCTCGGTCAGGAAGAGATCGATCACCACGAGATGGTCGAGGCTTTCGAGGGCATGCTGACAGTGCTTACGGTCCGGGTCTGAGACCAAGGTGTTCTCTCCATCGATGATCATCGCCCTGATCTGTTCGCCGCAGCGATCGAGAGCCGTCACCTTGGTGATGCCGACCTCTGCGGGGATTTCGCGGCCGTAGAGTTTCTTGAACTTCGCCTGGTTTGCCGGGTCGACAACCGCCTGGAAGCCGGGATAGTTCGCCGGGATGGCGCCGCTGTCGCCGGCTCCCTGGATGTTGTTCTGTCCGCGCATCGGGTTGATGCCGGTTCCTTCGCGGCCGATATGGCCGGTCATCAGGGCTATGTTGCAGAGGCTCTTGACGTTGTCGACTCCGCAGATGTGTTCGGTGATTCCGAGCGTGTAGTAGATCGCTCCGCGCTCGGCGCCGGCGTATAGCCGTGCCGCCGTCTCGATATCTGCGGCACTGCAGCCGGTGAGCTCCGCGGCCCATTCGGGGGTGAACTCCTCGAGGTGACGGAGGAATTCTTCCGAGCCGGTGGTGCGTTCATCGATGAAGTCTTCATCGGCTAGTCCCTCGCGGGCGATGACATGAGCCATCCCCAGCAGCAGGGCTACATCGCTTCCCACACGGATCGGCAGGTAGAGATCGGCCAGCTCGGCAAGCCGAATCCGCCGCGGGTCGGCGACGATCATGCGGGCCCCCTTCGCAAGGGCCTTCTTGATCCCGGTCGCAGCCACGGGATGGCATTCGGTCATGTTCGTTCCGATGCAGAAGATCACATCGGGCTTCTGCATATCGGCGAGAGGATTCGACATCGCTCCCCGGCCGATCGTGGCTGCCAGACCGGCAACCGTGGGGGCGTGTCAAGCCCGGCTGCAGTTGTCGATCTGGTTGGTACCGAAGCCGGCCCGGATAAACTTCTGCATGGTATAGGCGGCCTCATTGGGGGCCCGCCCGCTGGCGACCCCGTAGACACTTTCCGGTCCGT
This sequence comes from Planctomycetes bacterium UBA1146, assembly GCA_963579555.1. Taxonomy (GTDB): domain Bacteria; phylum Planctomycetota; class UBA8108; order UBA8108; family UBA8108; genus UBA8108. Next base: position 11,026 of record CAUZHA010000094.1, on the reverse strand, counting down.
GATCATCCACGGCAGCCCGGAACCCGGCGGCAGCCCGGTCGAGGGCTTCGTCCCAGGTGGCCTCGTGGAGCTCCCCATCTTCTCCGCGCACCAGGGGTGTTGAGAGCCGTTCGGGGTGCTGTACGAAGTCGTAGGCGAACTGGCCCTTGACGCAGAGGGCCCCGAGGTTTGCCGGCCCGTCCATGGCCGGTTGCACCCCGACAATCGTGTCGTTCCGGGTCATGATGTCGACCGAGCAGCCGACACCGCAATAGGGGCAGATCGTCCGCGTTTTCTCGATCTCACCGGGCTCGCCCTCATACCGCATGGCCTTCCTGTCGCCGAGCGCCCCGGTGGGGCAGGTCTGTACGCACTGGCCGCAAAAGGTGCAGTCGGAATCTTTCAGCGACCCGTCAAACTCGGTGGAGATGCGGGTCTCGAAGCCGCGGTTGAGGATGTTGATGGCGTGGTCGCCCTCCTGCTCGGCGCAGACACGCACGCAGCGATAGCAGGAGATGCAGAGGTCGTAGTCGCGCAGGATGAAGGGGTTCTCGTCGTCGGTCCTGGAGCACCCGGAATGCGCGCCTTCAAAGCGCCCGGTGCGGGCCTCGTAGCGATCGACCAGCTCCGAGAGCTCCTGCGAGGCGTAGCCGCGCAGGGGATCGACGTCGACCTCGCGGTTCTCGCTGGCGACAAGCTCGAGGAGGATCTTGCGGTGTTCATCGATGGTCTCGGTCGAGGTGCGCACCTCCATTCCCTCGACGGCGGGGGTTGTGCAGGAGGCGACCGGGTTGCGGACTCCCTCGACCTCGACGACACACATGCGGCAGCCGCCGAAGGGGTCGAGGCGCTTGTCGTAGCAGAGCGTCGGGATCGCTGCTGAATTCCGGCTGGCGACCTCGTAGATCGTCTCCCCCGGCGTGAAGGAAACCTCCACGCCGTCGAGGATCATCTTGTTGGTGCCAGCCTGTTCTGTCATGTTCGTGTACCTGTCCAGTCGTCGGCTACTTGAGCTTCCGTCCGATGTCCTCCGGAAAATATTTTAGCAGACTATCCGTGATGAGCGGAGCGGCCATCCCGAGACCGCAGGCGCTCGTTGCCTTCATCACCTTGCCGATGTCGCGGACCTCGGCTTCCCATTGGGCCAGCTCCCCGGGGCCAGACTTGCCGCCAAGGCGCTCGGTGAGCCTCTTCGTCCCGATTCGGCAGGGAAAGCACTTGCCGCAGGATTCCTCGGCGAAGAACCCCATGGCGTTTTCGGCGGCGGCCACCATGTCTCGTCCCCGGTCGAAGACGATGATTCCACCCGCTCCAAGGAAGGAGCCGCGGCTGCGGATGCAGGGCTCGTCGAGGGTGATGTCCAGGTCGTCGCCGGCGAGGAAGCCGCCGGAGAGCCCGGCCATGGTGACGGCCTGGACCTCGTGCTCGCGGGCGGGGCCGCCAGCCCAATCGTAGAGCAGGGTCGACAGCGGCAGACCCATCGGCACCTCGTAATTGCCCGGGCGGGCGATATCTCCAGAGAGGCTGATGACCTTGGTTCCGGCGAGGTCTCCTTCTCCGAGAGCCTGGTACCAGCCCGCTCCACGCAGCACGATTGGCGGGGCGGAGACCAGGGTCTCCACGTTGTTGACCACCGTAGGCAGGTCTTCAAATCCGTGGGTTACCGGGTAGGGCGGCCGGTTGCGCGGGAAGGGATGCTTGCCCTCGAGGCTGTTGAGTAGCGAACCCTCCTCGCCGCAGATATAGGCGCCGGCTCCGCGGCGCAGGTAGATCCTGAAGTTGAAGTCGGCGCTGCCGAGTATGTTCTCTCCAAGAAAGCCGGCCTCTTCCGCTTCCGTGATGGCCCGGCCCAGGATGGAGAAGGTCTCAGGGTATTCGTAGCGCAGGTAGATGAAGCCCCGGGTCGCTCCCGTCGCTCTCGCGGCGAGCGCCATTCCCTCGATGACGGCGTGAGGATCGTGGTCCATGATCGCCCGGTCCTTGAAGCAGCCGGGCTCTCCCTCATCTGCGTTGCAGACGATGGTCCTGGGGTTCCCGGAAGCTTCGGCCACGGCTTTCCATTTTTGCCCGGTGGGAAAGCCGGCTCCCCCGCGCCCGGCGAGGCCGCTGTCGCTGATCTCGGCGACCAGCTCGGCTGGGCTCAGCTGGCTGACCGCCTTCTCGAGCGCCTCGTAGCCGCGGCTCTTCCTGTAGCCCTCCAGGGTCGAGCGCCCGGGCTCCCGGATGGAGGCGAAGACGCACTCCTCGAGACCGCCCGGGTTTGGCGCCGGCAGGGGAGAGGGCGACGCGCTGAGCTCGCCGGCGCTCCTGCCGAGGAGGACCTCGCCGCCTCGCAGCACCGCCACCGGTTCATCGCAGCGGCCGGGGCAGGGCATGGAGGCGGCGTCCTCGCCAAGCTCTCCGAGGATCTTCCCCGCATCTCGCAGGCAGCAGACCGGGCCGTTACAGACCCGCGGCTTTTCTTTTCCACCGGGCTCGGTCGAGAGGTGGTGGTAGAAGCTGATCGTGGTGTAGAGCTCGGCCAGGGGAATCCGCAGGCCGGCCGTTATCGCGCGGATGGACTCTTCGCTGAGATAGCCATCCCGGTCGTGAAACGCATGCAGCACCGGCAGCAGCGGCGCGGGTTCATCGAGCCAGGCTGCAATCAGGTCCTGGTCGCTCATGGGGGACATGGGTTCTCCTGCCGACTGGAATCGGGTCCCGAGCGGAGCTAGGGAGGCCCGGTGAGAGTGTCTGCGAATTCTCGATTATACAGGGAGGCTTTTCAAGTGAGGCTTTGTGGGGAGATGACAGCAGGAGAGCCTATTTTGCCGGCGGGGTGATGTTCCGGCCCTCGAGGAACCACTGCCAGATCGCCTCGAACTGTTTGCGGGCATCGCCGGTGTAATACGCCGTGAAGGGGCTGCGGGCCTCATCGTCCGCGAATTGAGGCATGCGGGAGTTTTTCACCACCCGGCTGGGATCGAGCATCCAGCGGTGGAAGTGCTCGCGGCGCAGGCGCTCGCTGGCGTACATGAAATTGGTGCCGGGCACCTCGAAAACAGCCTCGGGAAGTTTTTTCCCGACACCATGGCAGCTCACGCAGCTGAAGCCCCCGTCGCGAAGCGCGAGGCGTTTGCCGACCTTCGCCAGGGCTGGATCGGATTTTCCCAGGGGTTTAGAGACGGCCGGGTAGCCGTGCTGAAGAGCCAGGCCCCCGGCGATGCCCTGTGCCCGGGCCGGGAAGCGCGGCATCCGCGAGCGCAGCCAGGGGCGCAGCTCGTAGTCGAGCGTGCCGGCGAGCTGTTTTTTCGTCCATTCCGGCCGCAGCTTCTCACCGGTCCAGGTCAGTGGGGGTCTTGCCTGCACGACGCTGAATTTTTCCTCAGGGGATTCGGGCTCGTTTCCAGGCTCCTGCCGCTTGGCGACGAGGTGGGCCACCTCCTCCTCGAGAGTTGGCCAGCGTGCCGGATTGGAGTCGCGTTCGTGGCAGGCTCCGCAGAGCAGTTGCCGCATTTGCCGGGTGGCGAATTCAACCGGCGAGGAGCGATCCAGTGAGTCGAGGTGGGAGCTTGCGAAGCTCTGCAGCCTGGAGAGCTGTTCTTTCTTGAGTCCGAAGTTCGCGATGCCGTGGCGTGCAGGAGGGTCGGAAGAGAGGCAGCCACCTTTGAAGCCGCCCTTTTTCAGTGCAGCGATATTATTCGTGGCGGGGTAGGGGATGCCAGCCGGTCTTTTTTCTTCGGCCAGCTGGTGGCAATTGGCGCAGCGCAGCTTCTCGGCAAGCTCCTTGCCGAGAGCAGGATTCGGCGGGCGCTTGAAGGCCTGTGCTTTCTGCGGATCACCAGGCCGGGAGAGGAGAAAGGCGACGAGGGCTCCTGCCTCGGGGGCTTTCAGCTTCAGGTCACCCATGCGGATCCACTTGTAGTCCCGGTCAGGGTCGAGGAGAAATTCTTCGAGGGCCCGAGGGCGCCACTTCTCACCGATGTTGCGCAGCGAGATCCGGCCGGCGCCATCGATCTCTGCGGCTTTCCCGAGCGTGTGGCAATTGAAGCAGCCGAGGTCAGCGAAGAGCTCGCCGCCCTTTTTTATGACGGAGGGGTCTGCCGGGGGTTTGACCTTTCCGGGTTTTCCCTGCCCGGCGAGCCAGGCGGCGAGATCCCGGGCATTTTCCTGCGAACCAGTGCCGTGCAGCAGCCGGGGCATCGTCGCCTTCTTTCTGATGCTGCGAGGATTCTCGATCCAGCGTGCCAGCCACCCTGGCCGGAATTTCCTGCCGGCAGCCTGGAGGGTTGGGGCGTCTATGGAGAGCTCGGGCATCGAGGTTTTCAAAACCTCGGCTCCTGCATGGCATTTCACGCAGCGCAGGCGGGCAAAGAGTTCCCGTCCTTCCCGCAGGGAAGCGCTTTTCTGGGCATCCTCATCGAGAGAATCATGAAACAGGACCATGGGTGGAATCGGCTCTCTCTGCCAGTCGAAGGATGACCAGAAAAGACGCAATTCCGCAGTTTCTGCGGCCGGACCGCTGTAGGTCGCCAGCAGCGGTACCTTGCCGTTTTCGAGCTCAACGGTCACCGGTTTTTCTTTTGAGAGGTCCTCCCCGTCGGTGTCGATAATCTTTTTCCCCGCCAGGGTGAGGGTGAAATGGCCGCGGCCTTCGATGCTGAAGGTGAAATCATCGGCGAGATCGATATCGAGAAAACCGCGCCACTGAGCCTCGACCCGGCCCGGCTCCAGGAAGGGCGAGAGGATACTTCCTGCCGGGTTGTAGAGAGCGACCAGCCGCGCGATGCGGCAATCGGTTTCCTTCTCCTTGTCCCCGGCAGAGAAACACTGCAGCAGCCCGGGTGCGTAGCGGGGCGCATTGGCGTTCTCCTCTGCGCAGAGTCCATTTGCTGCGGCGCAGAGGATAAGTGTTGCGATCATTGAAAGCGACCGGAAGTGCTTGTTCATTCTTCCTGTTGGCTCCTGCCATCGTGAGCCTGACAGCATACTCCATGCGGCGGCCTCGATTAAGAAGCTTGTAGTGCAGGTGGAAGTTCCCGCCGGCCTTCCGGTAATCCCGCCGCTCAGCCCCCCCGCCTCCGGAAGGCACTTGTTACGGGAGGCTTCCTCGATTTAGAATTGGCCTCTCATTCGTTCGAGGTCGAAATAAAAATTTAATAGAGGAAGAGTCCGCAATGTTCAGCGCATCCCGTTTTTTCTCCTGCTTCGTTCTTCTGTTTGCTCTTGTCATTCTCGCTGCCGGTTGTGGTAAGGGGGGAGACGAATCCGCGGCCCCGGCCAAGCCTGCCGAGCCCGAGAGCGCGGCAGATTCAACCGCCCCGAGCAAGCCTGCTGAGCCCGAGAGCGCGGCAGCTTCAACTCCCCCGGCCAAGCCTGCTGAGCCCGCCGGCGCTGGCCCCAAGAAACGCATCATCATCCTGACCAACGGAACCTCTCCCTTCTGGGACGCTGCCAAGATCGGCGCCCAGGAAGCGGCGGCGGACCTCAAGACCGCCGAGGCTGGGCTGCGGGTCGTTGTTGATACGAATGATTTTTCCGACAAGGGACAAATCGATAAGCTGCGTTCCTACCAGGGCATGTCCGATGTCGCCGGGGTCGGAATCTCGATCACCAATTCGGGCAACTCCAGTATCGCCGATGAGCTTCGCAAGCTTGCCAAGCAGGGCGTCAAGGTCATCACCATCGATTCGGACGTCGACCGGAAGAACGACCGTGATTCGAGGATCGCCTACATTGGAACCGACAACGTCTACGGCGGCGAGGAGCTCGGCAAGGCGGCGAAGGGCCTCAAGCCTGCGGGTGGCAATTACGCCACCTTCGTCGGCCTCAAGGGCGCCGCCAACGCGATTGAACGTATCGGCGGCTTCGGAGTCGGCGCCGGCGACCAGTTCAAGCAGAAGGAAAATTTCGGCGATGGGGGTGACCAGAACACCGCGCGCAAGAACGTGCGTGACGCGATTGACCGCAACGCGGACCTCGATACCCTGGTGGGCATCTGGTCGTACAACGCTCCGGCGATCGTGGATATCGTCACGCAGCTTAAGCGGCGTAAGGATTTCACCATCGTCACCTTCGATGCCGAGCCGATCGCTATCGATCACATGAAGAACGGCATGATTGACGCCATGGCGGTTCAGAATCCCCATGCCATGGGCTACGAGGGTGTGCGCATGCTCAAGGCGCTCATCACCGATGATAAGGACGCGCTCGCTGCGATGGAGAAGCGCATGAACCGTACCGAGGAGAAGGATCTCTTCGATACCGGCCTGAAGATTATCATTCCCGATGAGGGTTCGCCCCTGGCGGACACCAAGTTCGGTGACAATACCAACAAGCTGACCCTCTCGAAATTCACAGAGTGGCTCAAGAGCAAGGGGCTGCAGGGGTCCTGATGGCTTCGAATCCTGGCGAAGGAATCCAGGGGTCTCATTCCTCCAGCAGCCTGTCGCGTCTGTACAGCCGGTACGCGACCGAGTGCGGCCTGCTCATCGCGATCTTCGCGGTGGTCGTGATAGCGATTCTTATCGATCCGACCAACGCCTATCTCGAGAAGCCCTGGTACAATGCCACGGAGATCCTGAGGCACGCCTCGATTCTCGGGATTTTCGCCATGGGAGCCGGGATCGTCATCATCTCCGGCGGCATCGATCTCTCCAGCGGCTCGGTGATCGCCTTCAGCGGCGTGATCTGCTGTTCCATTATCCTCGGGCTCTGTCAGTACGCGGGGCTGGTAGATGACACGGGCAACCCGGTCACCGCGAATCTTCCTGTCTGGATCCTGGTGGCGGCGATTTCAGGAACCCTTGGCGTCGCCTTCATCGTAGGTAGCTTTCACGCCTGGCTCATCACCGTGATTCGCCTGCCGCCCTTCATCGCGACCCTGGCCTCCCTCGTCGGGCTCAGGAGCCTGGGGCGGGTGCTCATCCAGGATGTGAACCGGGTCTTTACCTCGAACGCCAACACCCAGATCTACATTCGTGACGCGACCTACAAGTCCCTGGGTAACGAGTGGTATATACCGGTGATCATCTGCGCGGTGGTGGCGCTGGCGCTCTTTACGCTCATGCGCTCGACGGTCACCGGCCGTCACCTCTACGCTATCGGCGGCAACGAGGACGCCGCCAGGCTCAGCGGCATCTCGATTGAAAAGAAGAAGTGGCTGGCCTATTGCATCGGCACCATGACCGCCGCTCTCGCCGGGATCCTCTATTCGAGCTATGTCGGCGGCGCCATGCCGGACCGAGACGGCCTGGGCTATGAGCTCAACGCGATCGCCGCTGCCGTTGTCGGCGGCTGCTCCCTGGCCGGTGGACTGGGGACGATCTCGGGGATCGTGCTGGGGGCGATCTTCCTGCGAGTTGTTATCGATGCGGTGGCGAAGACGGTGAAGGATAATCCCGACGAATTTCAGGGAATGATTGTCGGTCTGCTGGTGGTCCTCGCCGTAACATTCAACGAGCTGCGATCGCAGAAGGGAGACCGCAAGAAATTCTTTCCGGGCGCCCTGGGTATCGTGAATATTATTTCTCTTACCGTCCTCATGGGAATTGTGGCTGTGCTGGTTACCAGTGACGGAGATTCTTCAACGGATGACTCACGGGATAAACTCTTCGCCGGCTGCATTGTCGCCGGGGTCACCTTTGCTGTGCTGGTCGCTCGGAAAATGTTTGAGTCTCGCCCTGCTGTGGGGCAGGGCCCGGTTCCAGTTCCAATTCCAATTACTGTAAACGTGCGGGACGTTTCGTCTACAGAAGATCCTTCGACTGAGATAGGAAAGCAGGAAATCGAAGGCAGGGAACCAGGAGGAGAAGATGATGAAGGGCGGGACTCATGAGTGCCTCGGCATTGATCAGCATCCGCGAGGTCACCAAGCGCTACCCGGGAGTGGTGGCTCTCGATAGCGTCAACCTTGATATTCGCGAGGGCGAGTGCCACTCGATCGTCGGCGAGAACGGCGCCGGCAAGAGCACCCTGATGAAGATTCTCTCGGGAGTGATCACGGACTACGAAGGCGACCTCGAGCTGAGGGGCGAGAGGATTCGTTTTTCCGGCACACGCGCCGCCGAGGCGGCGGGGATCAGCATCATTCACCAGGAGCTCAACCTGGTCGAGGAGCTGTCGGCGGCGGCTAATATCTTCCTGGGTCGTGAGAAGGTACGCGGTCTCGGCCTGCTCGACGAAGCTTCGATGGAGCGGGCCGCAGGTGAACTGCTCCAGAGCCTCGAATGCGATGTCGATCCGCGCGAGCGGGCGGGAGCCCTGCGTGTGGGCGACCAGCAGCTCATCGAGATCGCCAAGGCGCTCTCGCTCAACACCGAGATCCTTATCATGGATGAGCCCACGAGCGCGCTGACAGAGTCGGAGGTGGCTCGGCTCTACCGGGTTATCGAGCGTCTGCGCGAGCAGAACGTGACGATTCTCTACATCTCGCACAAGATGGACGAGATCTTCAGGATTTCCGACCGGATCACGGTCCTTCGCGATGGCCAGCTTGTCGAGACAGTCGACCGCGAGGCGACCGACCCGCGCCGGATTACCCACCTGATGGTGGGCCGGGAGATCGAGGCGACGAGCTTCGATGAGCCGCGCAAGCCTGAAGGTGAGATCCTGCGGGTAGAGAACCTGTCGCTGCCCTGGCCGGGCCATGCCAAGGAGTGGCGCCTGCGTGATATCAGCTTCTCGCTGCAGAGCGGTGAGATCCTCGGTATCGCCGGCCTCATGGGGGCCGGGCGTACCGAGCTCATGGAGTGTCTCTTTGGTGCCTCAGAGATTCCCTACCAGGGAGAGGTTGTTCTCGATGGAGAGAGTGTTCGCTTCCGGCATCCTGCCGAGGCCAAGGCGGCTGGTGTCGCTCTTGTCACAGAGGACCGCAAGCGTCTCGGGCTCTTTTCCCAGATGAGCGTCGGCAACAACATCACCATGTGCACCCTCGATGAGCTGGTCTCCATGCCGCTGCGGCAGATTGACCGGCGCAAGGAGACGGCCGCCGCCGAAGAATCGATCAGCCAGCTGGCGATCAAGACCTCCGGCCCGGATGCCCAGGTCACCAGCCTCAGCGGAGGCAACCAGCAGAAGACCATTATCGCCCGCTGGCTGCGGACCAATCCGAAGGTCCTGCTGCTCGACGATCCCACCCGGGGAGTCGACGTCGGGGCCAAGGCCGAGCTCTACCGCCTGATGGACAGCCTCTGCCGCGATGGCCTGGGGATTCTCCTGACCTCCAGCGAGCTTCCCGAGCTGCTCACGGTCTGCGACCGCATCATCGTTTTCTGCGAGGGCCGTCTCACCGGGGAGTTCACCCGCGAGGAGGCCACCGAGGAGAAGCTGATGGAGGCCGCGACCCAGCTCGAGTAGCTGTCCGCCGCGCCTTACTCGTCCTTGAAGCTGATAAGCTCGATGTCAAAGATCAGCGTCGCCTTCGGCGGGATGACCGGAGGGCGGCCGCCCTCGCCATAGGCCGAGGAATACGGGATGATCAGCTTGCGCTTGCCGCCGGGCTTCATGCTTCCAACTCCTTCGGTCCACCCGGGGATGACCCGGTTCAGCGGGAAGGTCGCCGGCTGGCCGCGCTTGACGGAGCTGTCAAATATGGTGCCATCGACCAGGTACCCGCTGTAGTGCACGGTGCAGGCCGAGGTGGGCTTCGGCGAGGGGCCCTTACCGACCTTGATGTCGTAGTACTGGAGGCCGGTCTTGGTTGTTACGGGCTCGCCGGTCACAGCGTCTCCGGGGTAGCGTGGTACCACGGCGCTCGAGGCCACCTTGCCGGTGTTTGCATCGATGCTCACCCGGGTCTGCTTGCCTCCGCCGTAGATGGTCACCTCAACCGAGGGCTTCTCGGCATCGAGCTTCATCGCCGCGCTATGGGCGACGCCCCCGGCGCTCTTTTCAGCCGTGGCGATGGCGGTGGCCAGGCTCGTTTTCGAGGCGCGAATCAGCTTTTCCGTCGAGCCGGCCTCGGGGGGCAGCGTGGTGTAGTCCTGGGCAATGATGCCGAGTCCGAGGATCGCGGTTAAAGCTGCGGCCGCGCAGACAAGGGCGCTTTTGCGGTTCATGTGAGTTTCCCTGAGTTAGAGGATCATGGAAGGGGCAGGACAAGGTATCCGGCATTCAGAAGGTCCGCCCATGTTACAGACTTTGAGTCACGGGTGGAAATAATTGCGGACGCCGCCGCTGTTTTTCCAGGTCTCGGAAAGCACTCAGGCGAGGATGTTTCCGATGACCTTGGCCTCGAAGGTGCCGGTGAGTTTTTCCTCGAAGCCGTTGCGATTGTAGGTCAGCTTCTCGTGGTGGAGGCCGAGCTGGTGAAGGATGGTCGCGTGCCAGTCCTGCACGGTGACGCGGTCCTTGACCGCGGAGAAGCCGAGCTCGTCGGTCGCGCCGTGGATGGAGCCTCCCTTGATTCCCCCCCCCGCCATCCAGGTGCACATCGCGTTCTTGTTGTGGTCTCGGCCGGCGTTTTTCTCGCTCTTGTTGTCGCCGAGCTGGGCAATCGGAAGGCGGCCGAACTCTCCGCCCCAGACCACCAGGGTGGAATCGAGGAGCCCCCTCTCCTTGAGATCCCGCAGCAGGGCGGCGATGGGCTGGTCGGTCCTCGCGCACGCTGACTTGAGCCCCTTGAAAATCTGCGTGTGATGGTCCCAGACCTGGAATTCGAGAAAGAGCTGTACGAATCGGACTCCGCGCTCGACCAGCCGCCGGGCGATGAGGCAGCGCTTTCCGTAGGAGTCGGTAGGCTCTCTGCCGATTCCGTACATCTCCCTGGTCTGTTTGTTTTCGCTGTTGATATCGAGCGCATCGGATGCCTCCAGCTGCATCCTCGCCGCGAGCTCATAGCTGGAGATCCTGGCTCCCAGCTGTGGCTGCGCCGGCCTGCGGCTCTTGTGGATTCGGTCGAGCCTGGCGATCAGGTCGCGCTCCTCGGTGGTGATTCCCACAGGCTCCTTGAATTCGGGCTTCAGGTTGAGGATCGGGGATCCGGTTGAGCGAAAGCGGGTTCCCTGGTAGAGGGGCGACAGGAAACCGGATTGCCAGTTCTGGTGATGGTTGACCGGGAGCCCCTTGG
>CAUZHA010000093.1:0-18105 GCA_963579555.1 Planctomycetes bacterium UBA1146 | reverse complement strand
GACGGCGACTACCGATACAGCGGAGGCTGGCTCAAGAGGCTGCTTCGAGGCTCCCTCTTCCCCTCGAAAACAGGGATGCCGGAAGCTGGCGGCGGAAGGCCCCGGGCAGAGCGAGAACAAAGAGACCGGCGGGAAAGGGGCGCCGGAGAGAGGAAGGAAAAGGTGGGGCAGGCGGCGCCGCGGACCGCTCCCCGCCTGGTCACCCCCTGGCAGATACTCGGCGTGAAGGCAAACGCCTGCCCCGAGGAAATACGCGTCGCCTTCCACAAGCTGGCGGTCCAATACCACCCCGACAAGGTTCACCACATGGGCAAAGATTTCCAGAAGGTAGCCCACGAAAAGTTCCTGGAGTTGCAGAAAGCCTACGACCGGCTCACCAGGCGATCCCCCTGATCCCCGCGATACGCAGGATATTGCTGGACCTTGCTGCCGCCTGCCGCTAATTATCTCTTTTCATCCGGAACACAATTTTACCGTCCAAGGAAAGATTCATGCCTTCCCCAATCACAGTCGCCGTCACGGGCGGAGCCGGACAGATCGGCTACAGCCTGCTTTTTTCAATCGCTCGAGGGGCGGTCTTCGGTCCTGACCAGCCCGTGCGCCTGAAGGTGCTCGAGATTCCGCCAGCCATGAAGGTAGTCGAAGGCGTCGCGCTCGAGCTCGAGGACTGCGCCTTCGGTCTCCTCGATGGACTCGAACTGAGCGATGACCCCGACACCGCCTTCAGCGATGCCAACTGGGCGCTCCTGGTGGGCTCAAAACCCCGCGGGCCGGGAATGGAACGGGGGGACCTGATCAGGGAAAACGGCCCGATCTTCGTCAGCCAGGGCAACGCGCTCCAGAAGGCCGCGGCCGACATCAGGGTGCTGGTTGTAGGCAACCCCTGCAACACCAACTGCCTGATCGCCCGCGAAAACGCGCCGGAGATCCCTGCTGACAGGTGGTTCGCCATGACACGCCTCGACCACAACCGGGCCGTCAACCAGCTCGCGAAAAAATCAGGCGCCGATGTAAACGCCGTCGAGAGGGTCACGATCTGGGGCAACCACAGCGCGACCCAGTATCCCGACTATCACCATGCCCTGATCAACGGAAGCCCGGCCACCTCGGTCATCGACGATGATGCCTGGCTCCAGGAAGAATTCATCAGCCGGGTGCAGAAGCGGGGAGCAGAGGTTATCGCGGCGCGCGGAAAATCTTCCGCTGCTTCCGCGGCAAGCGCCATCTGCGATCATGTCGGGACCTTCCACTTCGGAACCCCGGAGAACGACTGGACCTCCGCGGCTGTCGTCTCTGATGGAAGCTACGGAATCACCGAGGGGCTCCTGGCCTCCTTCCCGATCAAGGCAAGACCCGATGGCTGGGAGATCGTGCAGGATCTCGAAATCAACAGTTTCTCGCGTGGAAAAATCGACGCCAGCGTCGAAGAGCTTCAGCGGGAACGCGACATAGTAGCCGACCTGTTATGATCAGTTTCATCGGACTCGATTTCCAGCCGGGGCGCGCCAGCGCCGCAGCTCTTGGGCGGGACCTCAGCGTCCCGGCAAAAACCAGCGCCGCCGTGGCCGGCTGCTACGAAGAGGACGGTACGGGAGTGCAATGTGTCCCCCCTGCCGAATGGCTTCGAGCCGGGGGGTTCGCCCTCCAGGAGCTCTATTGTGAGCTACCTCTGAAATCACGCAAGATCTGGGGCCTCGGCCTGAGCGGACCCGCCGGCTGGATCGCCCTCGACCTGGATTTCGAGCCCCTCTGCGACTTGCGCCTGCCCCCTGCCGCGGGGCTTCTCGATGACCTGCGGGACTGGCTCAGCAGGAATCCCCGCCTGGAACCCCGGATCTCCCTGATCCTCTCACCCAAGGATCTCTTCCGCTTCCGGATGAGCGGTGCTATGGCTGCCGACTCGACCAGCGTCTGCGCCGCGGGGCTTCTCTCCGCCAGGCGGCGCGACTGGGACCGCGGCAAGCTCGAGGCGGCCGAGCTGTCAACCCGGTGGTTTCCCCCCGTCTTCCAGAGCTCCGCCCCAACGAGCCGGCTGAACCAGGATGGCATGCGCCAGACCGGATTACCCGGCAGCCCGTGGCTCGTCGCTGGCTCGACCTCCGGCCTGGCCTCCATGATCGCCAGTGCCGACCTGGGAGCCCGGAAGCTCTGGCTTCCAGGCGCTGGGGAGCACCCCGTCTACTCGATCGGTAAACGGCAACCCGATGGGATCCCGGCTGTTCCGCCAGGCTATTGGCTGAGCGAATCCCCCATCGAGGACCAGCTACTCCTCGTTCGTGAAGCTCCCGCGCACGCAGGCTGCAATGCCGGAGACATAGAGACTGAGCTCGCAGGCTCCGGCTACGAGGTGGCTGGCATCGAAACCCTGAAAGCCGAAGCCGCGCTTGGAGCCGCAGCGCTGGCCGCGGTTGGCTCCGGGCTGCTGAAATCCTGGGCGCGGTACTACACGCTGCTCCAAAAGCTTCCGGCGGCCTCCCCGGAAAGCCAGGAAGACGCTGAGCCCCCGGACACCGGCACCGGCAGCTAGAACTCAGCCGCCCAGGAAGCTCAGCTCTCCAGCCGGAGAATCCAGCAGACCGGCGCCATGAAGCCGGTCAAAGAAAAGATTCATGGCCTCGAGCTTGTCCTCCCCGAGGTCGTAATCGATGAGGCTGCCCAGGTAGTGGATCCCTGCGGCCACATCGAAGCCTGCGGGCAGGTCGGCTCCCGCCACAATCTCATCAATACGAAGCAGACCCGCTTCCTTGGCCCGCGCGAGCCTCTCGATAAGAAAGCCCTGGACCGAGGCATCCGCAACGGCCTCCTGCCTGCAGGCCCAGAAGGCATAGACGAAGGGAAGGCCCGTCCAGCGCGTCCATTCGGTCCCAAGATCCGTGTCCAGCCAGTCAGCGTAGCGCCCCTCGGCCAGGGCTGCATCACCGATCAGCAATACGGCATCCAGCCCGGACAGCTCATCCGCTCCACCAGCGAGATAGCCCCTCATAGAATCCGGATCACAGGGAATAAACTCAGGCTCGGCGCCCCAGACCTCCCTGAACAAGAGCCGGGTCAGCAAGGCCGAGGTCATCGAGCAGGTATCCAGGCCAACCCTCTTCACCGAGGAGATGCTCTCGCGGTAGTAGAGGCGTATGCTGCGCACCCCCCCATAGCTCGAAATACCAATCCCGGGAACCACACGGTAATCCGGGCTCGCGATGGAAGCCACCACCGGTATCAGAGCAACATCGAGCTCGGCGGCATCGAGCATCTCGGCAAGCCGGCTGGGAACATGGTAGCCCATGCTCATTCCATCCTTCGCTTCACCCAATCCCCAGAGGAGGGGCAGCGCGTTCAGATAATCGATGCCGCCCAGCCTGAGAAGACCATCTCCTGAGGCTGCCGGTAAGCCCTGGATGCCGTGAGATTCCTGCATAGTCGTATACGAGAACTGAAAACTGGTTGATTGAAATACAAGGCGCTGATTATAGATACCTGTGGCGACAGTTGACAAGTAAGACAAGGCGTACGAGCATGGGCTGTCTCATGAAAAAGGCTCGAAAATAATGCTCAGCCGCAAGAACAGACGCCGGCTGAGAAACTACCTGGTCGGTCTCATCGGTCCCCGCCTGGCCCGAATCTGGGGTTGGAGCCTGAGAAAACGCATCCTGTCGGAGGATGTCGAAGAGAAAGATGGATGGGTCAACCCACCGGGCCTGATTGTCCTCGTTTGGCATCAGCGTCTCTTCACGCTGGCGACCAGCTTCCCCGACTCGGGCTTCAAGACCCTCGTCAGCCCCCATGCAGATGGAGAGATGCTGGCCAGAATTGTCAAAGGACTCGGACACGATGCCATTCGCGGCTCCACCACCAGGAGATCTGTCACCGCCATCAGGGAATTGATCCGGGCTAAAAAAGAAAACGTACGGATCGGCATAACCCCTGATGGACCGCGCGGTCCCCCACGCAAAATTCAGCAGGGAGCCATCTACCTCGCCTCAAAAACCGGTTTGCCAATCCTGATCACTGGAATCGGGCTGGCCAATAGCTGGACCTTCAATTCATGGGACAGGTTTAAGGTCCCTAAGCCCTTCAGTCGCATACTCTTGCGTATGGGTGAGCTGATCGAAGTTCCGCCCGATCTCAATCGGAAGGAAATAGAGGAATGGCGCCAGAAGATCGAAATAGCCATGTGCGAGCTCTCCGACGATACAGATGAGCGCTTCGAAGAGCTCTATGCGGGCTCCCCGAAGCTCCGTGGAATAGGCCAGAGGTGAAACATCACGCTCCTGGAATGCGCCAGTCCCATTATTTACCTCGATCAGCGTCATCTCGGCTTGCGCCGGGAAGCGTGAAGAAATAGAATTCACCTGCCTGGTACGCCGCACGTTTCGAGGGTCACAGGACCCTATGAATGGATAATCCTCGAGCAGGAACCTTCTGTCTTTTGCTCGCCGTTGGGCTGGGCATCTGGAGCGTATTCAACAGCCTCGACCAGGGGAACCGGAGGCTGGTTCTTCGTGATCCCTCCAGCGGCGTTCAATCGCCCGCGAAGCCTCCCGTGCCGCCGTCCGTCATCGAGACCCTCGATCCGGACCATCTTGTTGAAGCGAAGGTTGTCGATCCATTGGGGAAGCCGGTTGGTGAGGCTCTCGTACGCTGCGGCAATATCGAGACGCGATCCGATCACCTCGGAATATTCAAGCTTCCCAGAGGAAGCGAAAAGATAGAGCTCTCGCACCAGGAATATTTCCCCACCACCATCAGCTCTCTCGCCAATCCAGCGAAGAACCCGCCGGCAGGTGAAGAGGAATCCCTGCCCCTGGAAGAAATCGTACTCGTTCCGGGCTGCAGGCTCAGTGGAACCGTATACGACTCGCTCTCCTCCCCCCTCCCCGGCACCAGGATCAACTTTGAATCGACCCCCGGCGTCTATCTCGAGGCCGGGATTTCTGGAGCTGATGGAACCTGGAAAAGCCCGCTTCTGCAGCCCGGGCTGGTAAAAATATTTTACAGCCATGCAAGCCATATCCCCCGCTCCTGCTCCGTCAACCTGGCCGAGGACAACCGCAGCAGAACCATCGAGATCGTTCTCAGCCCCGGAAAGCCTGTGCGAATCCGGACCCTTGATGAAAAGGGCGCCTACCTTCCGGAGGCCAGCGTGTGGGCCGACCGACCTGTGCTTACCGGCAAGGGGCATGCGGTCTCAAGCTACCTCGGCCGGACAGACGATCTCGGGCTCCTCCAATGCGCCCTCCCAGCGCCAGAGCCGGAAAAGATAAGGATTCGCCGGACAGGATACCGGGAAAAAATACTCGGGCTCGATGCCGAAAAAACCGGGGTCGTCGACCTGGAGATTACCCTGGAGAGGGGCCTGGTACTCACGGCCCATGCCATCGACAGCAAGAGCGGACTGCCCATCAGACCCGAATCGGTTGAGGTCGAGCTCCAGATCGATGGAGACTTCCGGCAGGCGAGCAACGTAGCCGTCGAATATCACTCTCTCGACGAGGGAGAGATCCGCATCGGCCTGCCCCCGGCCCCTGGAAAATACAGGCTCCGGGTCAGCGGAGAAAATGACTGCTATGGGCTCTCAAAAATCATCTCCTTTGACGGCAAAAAGTCACCGGCCGCAGGCCTCGTTCGCCTCAGCCCGGCGCGCTCACGCTTCCAGGGGGTCGTCACTTTTGAGCAGAGGGCTGTGCCCCGGGCCCTGGTGGAACTGCTGAGCTCGGTAGGAACCTGGCCCGGACATACCACCCTCTATGGTGTCCGGGTCGCCCGGCCCACACGCGCGGTAATGAGCACCCGCACCGACTCCGCGGGAGCCTTCCGTTTCAGGCAATTCGAGCCGGGAACCTACCGCATCAGGGTGAGCCACCCCCATCACGCGACCTATCAGGGAGAAACGATCGAGCTGCCCCTGGCTGACCCAGCCAGGCGACATCCTCTGCGCCTTGCCGCGGGAGCGGTCATCGAGGGCCGGGTTCTATCGCCGCAGGCAAAGGCCATCGCGGGTGTTCCCGTGGTGCTCAGCTCGTCGAGGTGCTCCCCGAGAAGTACCTTCACCGACCCCCAGGGCAGGTATTCCTTCAGCGGACTTCCAGCCGCCTCCGACATCCGGATCGAGGTGGGAAATGGCGAAGAGACGGAAGCGGGAGCCGATATCGAATGGACCGGGAGAAGCGGCCGGGGCGCGGCGGCGGCTGAGAGCATGACCCTCGGTGCAGGGCAACGGCTGGCCTTTGACCTCCTGGCCCAGGGCCGGGAAGAAAACGGCGGGCTCCACGGATCGGTAACCCTTGATGGCAACCCCCTCCATACGGAGCTTTCGCTCCTCAGCCTGCCGGAAATGGGAAAATCTCCGGTCTTCTCCAGTGATGCGAACGGCGCATTCAGCCTGTCCCCGTTGCCGCCGGGGAGATACAGGCTCAGCGGACGAGGATTTCCATTTGAGAGAGAGCTCGCGATCCCACCCGGAGCGGACGTCGAATTCAGCGTCGCCCTGAAATCCCTGGTGTATGACCTCGAGATCGCCTCGAACGCGACCGGCGCGCCGCTCGGCATTCCCTGCAGGGTCACGGCAGAGATGACCGGCGCCACTGCCAGCCAGCAGGCGCAGGCTTCCTGGACAAAGCGGGCAGTCGTCGCGGCCTCCGGCCAGCTCGTCCTCGAAGGACTGCTTCCCGTAAACTACCGCCTGCGGCTGGAAGCGGAGAACCATGTTCCCGCCACAGTAAGAATCAATCCCGGCAAGGGCGGCAGCGGAAGGGCGACCCTGAGGCGCGGAAAAAAGACTATGCTGAACCTGAAGAAACCCACCGGTGAGGCCTTCAGGGGAGAGGTGGCTGTCGTGATCTCCGACCAGGCAGGCCGCACCGTCCATGACCGAAAACACCAGGTCGATGGCGAGCTCGAGCTCCCGGTGCTCCCACCCGGAAGCTACCAGGTCATGGTTCGAACCAGGAAGAAGCCCTACAAGTTTTCGCTCACGATCGCGACGAACTGAGCGACGGGACCTATTTCTTCACCTGGGTACAGACCACCCGAAAGCCCTCGGTGTTCCGCTTGCGGCCCGGCGCTCTCTCGTAGCGGCTCGCTGATCTGCAGCCCGCGGCGAAATAATACCAGCCGCCGCCCCGGGAAACCTTCCTGCTTCCCTTCTCGGGCCCGCCGGGATCGGCCTCGGGAGATTTCTTGTAGTAGACGGGACTGAACCAGTCTGAACACCACTCCCATACATTGCCATGCATATCGTAAAGCCCCCAGGCGTTGGGCTCGTAGGAGCCCACCGGAACGGTACGCTTGAGGTAAGGCCCCGCGATGGTCGCAGGGTCGACGCCCTTGATCACATCCTCCCGCTTGAGGTAGGGAGTGTTGCCATCGAAGTTGGCCTGCCGGGAGCTCAACTGCTCGCCGTAATGAAAGGGCGTGCTCGTTCCTGCCCTGCAGGCGTACTCCCATTGCGCCTCTGTAGGCAGGCTGTAGACGCGGCCGCCCTGCTTCTCAGCCGCGAGCTCCGAGAGCTTCCTGCAGAACTCCGCGGCCTCCTCCCAGCTGACGCTATCCACAGGCAGCCTGGCAGCATCGAGCTCCTTGACCTTTTCCTTGCCTCCCCCCGCCGGGGAAAAGTGGCTCGGATTGGAGCCCATGACCTTCTGATACTCTCCCTGGGTAACCTCGCAGGCCCCGATATAGTAGGGTTCGGAGATCCTCACCTTGTGCTGATGCTCGTGGGCCCAGCGCCCGAATTCATTCTTTGATCCCATCAGGAACTCGCCTTCTTTGACGAGTACCAGCTTCATCCCCACCGTGTTTGTCAATCCAGCGGGCCCCCCTCCTTCGGCGACCTTCCCCCCCTCCTGGGAAAAGACCTGGAGACAGGAAGAGCAGCTCAGCAAGGCGGCGGCGACCGCGATCAGAGGCTGTCGGCGGGAAAATAATATTTCGAGTTTTGGCATCGGCTACCGGTCCTGGGATGGTTGAAATCAAGCTCCTCCAACCATGTTAAGAGTTCTTCGTCCAGGTAACAAGCTCCTGCAGCTCCACTGGAGACCGCGGCCAGGGTTTCGCTCATCGCCGGGGAAGACCAGGGGAACAAATTATCCGCCGCAGGGAAGTTTGGTGGGCTGTTTTTCCGCAGAAGGATTTACTATATCCCGGCGACCATGAATAAACAGGTGTACCTCGACTATCATGCGACCACGCCGGTCGACCCCCGCGTCCTCGATGCGATGCTTCCCTATCTGAAGGACTCCTTCGGGAACGCCTCCAGCAAGACGCATCCCTACGGCTGGGCCGCCCGGGAGGCCGTCGAAAAGGCCCGGTCGCAGGTCGGCTCACTGCTCAACGCGAGCCCGGGTGAGATCTACTTCACCGGCGGAGCGACAGAGTCGAATAACATCTCGCTGCTGGGCGCCGCGCTGCACGCGCCCGCTGAACGCAACCACATCATCACCCAGAGCACCGAGCATCACGCGGTCCTCGACCCCCTCAGGAAACTTGAAAAGGAGGGCTGGCGGCTTACCGTCCTTAATCCGGATTCAGAGGGTTTCATCAGCGCCGAGGCCCTTGGCAACGCCCTCGATGAGCGCACCTTCCTCGTCAGCATCATGGCTGCTAATAACGAGATCGGCACTGTGCAGCCGCTGGATGAGCTGGGCCGGGCCGCCGCTGAGGCAGGCGCCCTGCTGCACTGCGATGCCGCCCAGGCTGCGGGCAAGATCAGGCTCGACGTCGAGAGCTCCGCGATCAGCATGCTCTCTCTCTCGGGACACAAGTTCTGCGCTCCGAAAGGAGTCGGGGCCCTCTACAGGAGAAAAAGAGGAAACCGTGTGAGGCTGGCCCCCCTGGCGCTTGGCGGAGGGCAGGAAGAGGGAATCCGGCCCGGGACCCTCAATGTCCCCGGCATCGCAGGCCTTGGCGAGGCCTGCAGGATCGCCGCGGAAGAGCTCCAGGAAGAAGCGCAGAGGGTCGGCCGCCTGCGCGATCTCCTGCTGGATGGGATCCGCAAAGGGATCCCCGACGTAACGGTTAACGGCCCGGCCGACGCCGATAAGAAGCTGCCCGGGAACCTCAGCCTCAGCTTCAAGGGGGTCGACGGCAGCGCCCTCATCGTCAGCCTTGGCGACCTGGCGGCCTCCTCCGGCTCCGCCTGCACAGCCGGCAACGCCGAGCCATCCTACGTGCTCAAGGCGATCGGCGTGCCGGCGGAGCTCGCCGTCTCCACGCTTCGCCTCGGCCTCGGCCGGTTCACCACCGAGGAAGAGGTGACCTACGCCATCGACAGGATCATCGAGACCGTGGGCAAATTACGCAGGGTCCGGTAATGCCCCTCGCCTGGAAACCAGGTCCGGCTTGCCCTGACCCCGTAATGGTCTTATACTGGGGAAGACAGTTGAAGGAATTCCCCGTCTTTCGGGAATGCTTAAAAGAGGCGAAAATATGGATATCACGCTGACCAAAGTTGCAGCAACCCAGCTCAAGACCCTCCTGACCAAGGAGGTCGAGGCCAGCAACCTCAGCGAAGAAGCTGGATTGAGGCTCATGGTCGTTGGCGGCGGCTGCTCCGGGTTCACCTACAAGATGGGCTTTGACGAGAACATCTCCGAACAGGACAAGATCATGGACATCGATGGGATCAAGCTCGTCATCGATGAGAAAAGCGGCCTCTACCTCGAGGCGGTCGAGGTTGACTTCCAGGACAACCTCATGGGCAAGGGCTTTGTCTTCAACAACCCCAACGCCAGCGGAACCTGCGGCTGTGGAAGCTCCTTCTCGATCTGAGGCATCCCCTGCCGACGCCGCGTACTTTCCCGTGGATCAGCCATGAGCTCCCGAAGGTTCGCTGTTCTCCTTCCCATCCTGGCGCATGACGACGGCCCACGAATCCTGCTGATGAAGCGCCCTGAGCGCGAGACGGACCCCTACTCGGGCCAGGTTTGCCTTCCGGGTGGAGCGCTTGAGGTCGATGATGCAAGCCTTCTCGACTGCGCGCTCCGAGAAGCTGACGAGGAGCTCGGAATCCCGGCCCATTCAGTCGAGATCATTTCAGAGCTGCAGTGGCAGGAAACCGGTTTCAAACACGAGGTAAAGCCCTTCGTCGGGTGGATTCACAATCCGCCCGAGATTCGACCCAATCCCGCCGAGGTCGAACACCTCCTCTATCTGCCTGTCAGCATGATCACGCCAGGACTCTTCCAGGAGCGGGGAACCTGGACCGATGCTGGCGGAGAAAAAAGAGCGCTCCTGACCTTCAGGCTCGATGGTTACGAGGTCTGGGGGCTGACCGCAAGGATTCTTGAAAACGGCCTGAACGGCGGCCCGGAGGCCGGAAGAATTCGCCGACAGATCGACACTTTCTCGAAAAGCTGATGTTTATAGCCCTTCCATCTCACTCACCCGGTGGTATTCTCGAATGAGAAGGACCCTTGATCGGGTGCCAGGAGCGTACGCCATTTATGGGGCTGGTAGGGTTCTTCAACGCAAAAGCGTAGCTGCGCTTCCTTCGGGCAACCATGTGGGATTTTTTATACATAGGAGTCAGGCATGAGGGTTGGACGCCATCTTTTGCTTTTTTCTCTTCTTACGTTTGTATTCCTTTTCTGCGCGACGGCATCTTTCCTGGAGGCCCAGGACCGAACAGCGGAGGGCTTCGGCTTTCAACAGCTCGCCCCATCAACCAGGTATCGCCTTGTGCCTCCCGGCCCGAGGGTGCTGGCCCAGAGTTCATCACTCACCTTGACTGCCCTTACCGCTAAACAGCGCAAGGTCTTTCTCGCTATGGAGAAAGGGAGAGGCGATGGCGGCGGCGCGGACGTGTCCGAACTCTTCGCCGTGCAATTCTACTATTCAGGCTCCAGCTGCGAAGATGCCGAGGCGGTACTCTTCAGAGAGGATTGCGACGGCGAACCCTGCAATGTCATCGGCCTGCGCTGGACTGAGACCAGCCCTGCGAATTCCGAAGGTGTCCTGGTATTCGTCGATGATGAACAATTCGGCGACCCGGTAGCAGGCATCCTCCAGGATATACTCGATGATGGAACAGGACCCGACATCAACGGCCTCAACCTGGTCGGCCTTGAACCTGGCGAACATGTCATCCGGATCGAGGAGCTCAACAACGGCACTCTTGAGGAGCTCATTCTTACAGTCTATGACGCGCCTCCTTTTCCCGACGACCCTGTCGACATCAACAATATCCAATGCTCCCAGCGTGAGATCGGTGAGGACGGTAACTGCGAAATGGCCGTCACCTTCGGAGCCAATGCAGGCGCTTCGGCCTACCTGGTCTTTCTAAATGATGCCATGGTCGCCGAGACCCGCCCGCCCGGCATCATTTTCGGAGGCCTGGAATCGGGAGAGTACTGCATCAACCTGCAGGGATCCTGGACACCACCTGATGCCACCGGCAACATTTTCTATCTCGGCTGCACGACCGAGGGTCCTTGCTGCGTTCTAACCTGTGCTGACCAATGCAACCCCGTCGCAGCCCTCGATGTCTGCCAGACCAGCTATGGCGGGGCTGCCGGACTTGGAGAGCTCCGCGCCGACTGGATCGGCATGGAAGCCACCTACGCTGTAGGCATCAACATCCGGGTAGATGATACGATTCTCGGGGTGGCGCCGGTCACCTTCCCATTCGATGAGGCCCTGGGAGCCAACCCCACGGCCGTAAACATCACGGGCTTCCCGATGGGCGCCTTTTCAATCGGAATACAGGGTGTCTGCGCGGATCCGGATGGATCCAGCGAATTCACCGAACTTGCGATCACCGTTCTTCCAGAATCACCCTACACCAACCCGATCGCAGGAGATGCCACGTGCTCTTTCGATCCTGCCGATGGAGGAAGAACCACCGCCAACTGGACCAACGATGTCCCCTACTACTCCCTTGCCGTCTACCTGCTTCCGGCAGGAGAGTTGGAGCCTGTCGAGGTCCAGAGAATCACGGGACAAAGGATCGAGGAGGTGATCATCGAAGGGACCGCCTCCGGAGACCGGGTGGTGCTCCAGTTCTTCAGCTATATGGAAAACGGCTGCTACGGGTCGGAGAGGATCCTCTGTATCGAGGCTGTTGACAGCGATGAGGACGGAGTGCTCGACAATTCTGATAATTGTCCCGACATTTCCAATTCCGCCCAGGAGGACGGTGATGGAGATGGGGTCGGCGATGAATGCGACAATTGCATCGCTGCCGCCAACCCCGACCAGGCAGATGAAGATAAAGACGGACTGGGTGATGTCTGCGACACGGGAGGACCTGTCGGCCCGATTTACTTTGTCCGCTCCATTTGCAGAAACGGAAATACCAACCCGCAGCTTTCCGATGCCGTCTACCTGCTGAATTTCCTCTTTACCGGCGGAGAGGTCCCGAACTGTTTGGCCGCCTGTGATACAGATGGAGACGGGCGCGCAATGCTGACCGATTCGGTCCAGCTGTTGCAGTTCCTCTTCCTCGGAGGAATACCTCCAGTAAACTGGGATGGACCGAATCCAACCTGCGAAACCTTTGAGCCGGGAATACCCAGCTTTGGCCTCGGCTGCGAAGAGGGCAATCCTTCCTGTTCCCAGCCAGGCAGGGTCAATTAGACGGCTCCGCTTATCTCTGATGAACAAAAACCCGGCCCGGAGAGCTGCTCTCCGGGGCGGGTTTTTCCATCAACCCGCCAACCAAATCACCCTCGTCCCTCCCAGAAAATCTCGGCCTTGAGAACCTGCCCGACGAGGGGCGCGGCAGTCTCGAGCTCCTGGTCGAGGATCACCGCCTGGGCCTGCACCCCGGGAGGAAGGAGCCCCGTGGCGAGAGGCTCGCACGCCGGTCTTCCTCCGAGCTGGGACCGGGGCCAGGCGAGAACGAGTCCTCCCCTCGACGCGGGCCCCTTGAATCTCACCCTTCGGCTGGAAACCCTGGCGAGTCCGACTCCCGGCCAGACCTCTACCCCGGGCAGGCTCCGCGAAAGAAGGGAGACCAATCCGGGAACGGTAACGGCCCCTCCTCCCGAGGCGTCTGTCAGCATGGAGGCTTCATCGAGGAGTTTCCGATACCGCCCATCTTCCCTTCCTTCGCCGCTGAGCAGCGTCCCCAGCTCATCAACCAGGCTCTGCGCGGTCCGCAGGCAAAGCTCGAGGGGCTCTCCGCCGGCTCGATGGTACGCAGGGGAGAGCTGCTCCCCCAGCTGCAGGCACCCGGTCTCCAGCCGTTCAATCATCGGATGCCCTCTTCTTTCACAACGGCTGGCCGCTTGTCCAGGCGCATCTCTATGGTGACCGAGTCAAGCACGGGAAGACCGATTGGAAGCTCCAGGGAAACGCCGTCGGCGAGGGGTGACTCGATCCGCAAGGCCAACTCGGCGGTGACATCCGCGCCGGAGACCGCGGCTGCAGCCCGCGCCTGGAAATCGCCCGCCGAGAGTTCCGCAACCAGCGCGGCGCCGTCGCCGAAGGCTCCCCCGGCCAGCGGATCGAGATCTTTCTCAAGGACTTCCGACAGCGAAGCGGCCAGCTCATCCTCCTGCCCACGAGACAATTCTCCGCAGGACAGGCCCAGGACCAGGGTGAAGGGAAGCCGGAGCGGCTCGACGACATGGACGATGGTGCCCAGGGGCGCCCGCTGCTGCAGGCAGCGTTCGAGCTTCCTGAGACGCTGGACGCCGGGATGTTCGCAGCCCGCTCCCCAGACGACAACCCAGACCTCGGCCGGGCGAAGCGGATGAGGCACCACCTCGATGCGGGAGAGCCCGGGATCGAGCGCCTGCAGCAGATCTCGATAATCGGCTCCGCTCACCACCGCGGGACCGATCGAGCTCTCCGCGGCGAGGCGACGCTGGAAGCTTGCCGCGGATTCAGTTCCGCAACCGTCCAGGATCGCGGCCGGGTGGGAAACGCTCTCGAGACCAGCCGCTTCATATTCAAGCACATCGAGGCGACCGCCAAGATTCACTCCAGCCCTTCCGATGCCGACACGCAGCCCCTCGATCCTGGCCTTCACCGGACCCTGGAGCTCTTCACCGACCACGACCTCGACGCCACCATCGGCTCGCCTTCGCAGGTGGAAGCGGCCGGGCTCCGGAGCTCCGGAGCCGGACTGCGCCCGCAGCGTCTTCCATGCGGCCCGCCCCCCACTGGAAGAAAGTGAAAGGCTGAGGCCCGCGAAGGGCTCAAAATCACCTTCCGGATGGGGCGGCAGCACCGCCACCGACTCGCTGAAATGAAGCATCGCCGGCTGCTGGCCGACCGTATGTCCCTCGATGACCTCAACCCCGCAGGGAACCAGGCCTTCAACGAAAACCGGCGCCTGGTACAATCCTCCCGCCCAGTTAGCCCGCACCCAGTAGAGCTCACGGCCGAAGAGGCGTCGGCGCTGCCAGGCTCCCGGACCTTCCCATGAGATGGTTCCACTGCGGGTAAACGCCTCGGTCCCATCGGCCACCGCCAGCTGGCGAAAAGAATCCTCTACTGAAAATTCCCACTCCAGCCGGGGCTGTTCTGCCGCGGACCCGGCCGCCCCTCCCTCCGCCTGCCAGTAGAGGCTGGCGGCTTCCGGACGATCCCAGCCGAGGTAGACCGCCGGGCGGGCGCGGCTCGCCAGGCCGGGAAGCTCAAGGCCTCCAGCTGGAATGAACGAATGATCCTGCCAGGAGTTTCCCGAACGCAGAAAGATCCGTTCCGGGGGCCTGCCCATCGCTCTCTTCTGTTTCGATTTCCTGTCCCTTCTCAAAGACCAGACCAGCGTCGGTGTCGCCATCGAAACCGGGGCCCCCGTCGGCAGGCGCAGGCGGATCCAGGGCGCCTCGAATCCTTCGAGCTCACGACTGGTCATGTCAGGAAGAGGGCCGTGAATACGCATCCGGACCAATGGATCGCCGGCGACATTGACGGTCTGGCTGAAATCGACCGGCAGCAGGCGCCAGCCCGTGCCGCTTGAATATTCCCATTCACCCTCAAGAAGAGCTCCAGGTACGCCGGGCCATTCGAGCACGAGCTCGGTGCTGTAGCACCGGACCTCGTCCCACTCGGCATCGCCCAGATAGATGTGGTGATTCAGCCTGTCGGAGCCAAAGAGCCTGGCCGGCGCCCGGTCCTCTCCATCGACTGGAAGATGCCGCGTCTCCTCACCCTCGAGCACCACGGCACACTCCAGGTTGGCTGGACTGAGCCATGCATCCGCGGCGGTCTCGAAGAAGACCCGGCTCTCCCCCGCGTCCGCTCGGGAGGCCGTCACCGCCGTTCCCGCTGGAATTTTGCTCGCCGTGTCCAGCCCGCTCGCGGCGTGAAAACGTATGGCCGACCTCGCGGGTCGAGCCCACAGCGGCTCATGTCCCAGCTCGGCGAGGAGGCGAGGCAGGAGTCTCTCAACGCTCTCATCCAGCTCGCCCCGCAGCTCGCCAAGCACCACGGCGAAGCTCTCCAGCAGGGCCCTCACAGGATCATCAGCTCCCCGCTGGCTCCAGTGCGGGAACCGGCTTGCGGCCTCCCGATCGAGACGATCGAGAGCTTCCAGCTCCCTGGCTGCCTTTTGGTCCGAAACGTCGGCTGATTTCCTGTCGCTCATCATCTTCCTTCCACCGTGTCCCGCTCTGCGCTCCTTCGAAAGCTGATTTCCATCCCGGGAAGCCTGCCCGTCAGCCTCAGGCTGATCTGCTCTTCCCCTACCGACAGCAGAGATACGCGGCGAACGCCGGCCCAGGGAGCCCAGTCATGAAGGGCCTCCTCGATCAGGACCTCGGCGAGCCGGCGCTCATGCTCTGTCTCGATTGCCGGCAGCTCGTGCACCCTGCAGCCGAAGGAGGGGAGCAGAGCTCTCTCGCCGGGACG
Source organism: Planctomycetes bacterium UBA1146 (assembly GCA_963579555.1). Lineage (GTDB taxonomy): Bacteria > Planctomycetota > UBA8108 > UBA8108 > UBA8108 > UBA8108. The sequence continues at coordinate 2,313 of CAUZHA010000093.1, read as the reverse complement.
CACCTCGAGAGTAAGCCTCAGGCGCTCTTCTATCGCCGCGGCTGACATGGGCGGACCGCCGCAATTCTCGAAAAACTTATCTGTCGCCGCGGCCCTGGCCACCATTTTATTCTCCGCTCCATGATTCGAGATCCACGCTGGTCTCGCGATAATCCACCCGGGTCCGGTAGCCGAGATGGTCCCAGCAATGGCGCGCCCGGGCAACCCGGTAGCGGCCGTCGAGCGGATCGCCCATGCCCGCGACATCAAGCTCCTGGAGCGGACGCCAGCCGGGGTCTCCCTGGACCTCAAAGTCTCCGCCCCGGCCGAGACCGGAGAGCTCACGAAAACTGAATGCAAGCAAGCTCTCATCGCGGCTGAGAACTCCTCTCGCGGCCGGCAGGCCGGAGATCTCAGCGCATCGCGGAAGCTGTGAGGAGAAGAAGAGCTCTCCAGGCAGAAGCGCGAGCTCAAATCCAATCTTCCGGGCCCGCTCACGCAGGAAACCCAGCCGGTCTCCTCGGCGGACAACGCGTTCAAAGATCTCTTCGGTAGGCTCCACCAGGGCGCGCAGGCCAAGCTCTGAGGCGATGGCCTCGGCCAGCTCGGAATCGGAATGCTGGTAGTAGGTGTGCGGGCCCGGAGACTCGTCGACCAGGAAATGATCAGCGCAGGCCGTCAGGAAGAGCGCCGTTCCTCCGCGGTCCCACTTCAATCCACTCGCCTGGAGACTTCCACGGAAAAGCGCCCCGCAGGGATGCCCGAGCGTGAGCTCCACACCCACACCGCAGGCATCCAGGGCCGCCGGCGGGCCGCCCCGAACCTCGTCGGCGCTGAAGCTCAGCTCCAGCCGGTCCGAACCATCCGCCGTCAACAGCAGCTCGCAGGAAAGAAGTGCTGCGCCTGCCGGGAGAACGGAGCATACCGGAGGGGCCAGGAGCTCGCGGGCCGGGGCTCGCAATCCGGAAGACGTAGCCGGAACCAATTCGGTGATTTCAATCATGGAATCCAAATGGGCTGCTCGCCCGTCAACCTCTCATCTGAAGCCGTATAAATCCCCGCACCGGGGTTCCATCGGGATCGAAACGCACCCACTCTTCATCAAGGCGTTCGATATAGCCGGTAAACCGAAAGGGCCCCCAGAGAAAAACAATCTTCGGCGGCGGTCCGCCTGGAGAGTCCGGGTCCATCCAGCCCTCCAGCTTCTGGGCAACCTCACGCAGGTTTCGTTCCCTTGGCGCCCGCCTTGTTGAGTCGAGAAAGAGCCTGGTTGAAAACTGCTCTTCGCAGGAAGCGCCGGTCCCTCCCGTAGCGCCGGCGGCGACAAGCTCTCGATGTTTGGAAACCGAGTACTTGTTGGGATTCCAATCCACCGTGACAGTCTCCAGGCTGTCGAGATGCGTCAGCTCCGCCTTGACCAGCTCGTTCAGGTTCTCTTGCATTCTAATCCTTCGTAAGCGATCTCGAGCTTCTCCAGGGCGATCTCAGGGTTGCGCGCATCCAGCGGCGGCCCCTCCCAGCCGACGGCGAGGGCGCCGCTGAAATTCCATCGCATGCTCTCGTTTCCATCCTCATCCAGCAATACGACCGCCCCACCGCGAGGCTGGGCGCTCTCGTACCAGCTCCAGAGCTCGGCATCGAAGGTCAGGCCCCGTTCGAGAACCAGCCGGCCGGTTCCGGGGCCGTCCTCGAAGAGCTCAACTCGATTGGAGCCTCCCTCCCGGTACTCCAGCACCTCGCGCCGGCTCTGGAGCCCCGAACAGCTGACAAAGCCCGCAGCCGAAACACCCTCCAGCTCTAGATCAAAGCGATCCCCGCGCAGCAATTCCTTGAGCAGCACCCTCATTGGTCGACCTCCTCGAGCTGAACTCTCTCGAGCTTCTCGACAACGAGCTCTAGGGTTTCAACGCTGAGCTCGACGCCGGAGGACTCGAGCTCCGGTCCCGCGTAGCGGCAGGGCCAGGCTCCGTAAAAATTCCAGCGGGCCTTTTCTCTCATCGCGGCATCCAGGAGCACGATCGAGCCGCTGCGAAGATCCTCCTCACCCTCCTCAACGCGTTTTCTCCACAGGTAGAGCGCAGCCGAAGAGGTGACCCCCCTGCTCAGAAGGATATTGCCGTAAACAGGACGGCCGGGAATCTTCATGGGAGCGGATTGGTTGCCGACCCTGTATTCGAGAATCTCGGAGCGGGAGACAAGCCCGCTCACCTCGCGAAACCCTCCGGCCACCGCCGGACCGGCCTCTTCGAGTCCATCAATTTCAACCAGGAAATTGCAGTTGGGAGTCAACGGAAAGGAAGGCCTCGACTGTATATCCTCGGTACGAGTTCTGAT
>CAUZHA010000092.1:0-18479 GCA_963579555.1 Planctomycetes bacterium UBA1146 | reverse complement strand
GAACCTTGCTGAGCGACCTGGTGCAGATGAGCAAGGTCAGGATCAATCTCCTGGCCCTGGTTACGGTATTCGCAGGCTTCGCACTCGGTGTCTGCACCTCAGAGCAGGGATCGCTTTCGCAGCTGCTGTCGCCGAAATATGGCTGGCTGCTGTTTCATGTCCTGGTCGGCTCCTTTGTTCTCGCTTCCGCCGCCAGCATGTTGAACCAGTACATTGAGAGGGACGCGGATGCCCTCATGGAACGTACCTCGTCCCGGCCTCTCCCCGCCGGGCGTTTTTCTCCGGCGCTGGCGAGATCGTTGGGTGTCGTCCTCACCCTGGCCGGGCTGGTTTATCTCGTCGTCCTGGTCAATCCGCTTTGCGCTGCCGTGAGCGCCGTGACGACCGGGGTTTACGTGTTCTTCTACACGCCGTTGAAGCGGGTTACCTCTTTCTCTCTTCTGGTGGGCGCCTTCGCTGGAGCGCTGCCGCCGGTCATCGGTCTTACCGCTGTCACCGGTGAGCTGGTCTCCGCTGGCTGGGCGATCTTCACGATCCAGTTCATCTGGCAGATCCCGCATTTCCTCGCGATCGCATGGATGTACCGGGAAGACTACGAGCGCGCCGGCTTTCCGATGTTGACGGTCGTCGACAAGAAAGGTAGCGCGACAGCCCTGCAGGTGGTCGGCTGGACGCTCGCGTTGGTTCCCGCCAGCCTGATGCCCGCGGTGGTCTTTGATGTCGAGACGTATCGCGTCATCGATCCGAAGACCTTCGCCGGGAGTTTCTATTGCTGGACGGCCCTGGGATCGAGTCTCGTCTTCCTGGCCTTTGCCGTCTGCTTCGGCGTTACCCGGGCCCGCAAGACAGCCCGGTGGGTGGTCCTCGCTTCTGTAGTCTATCTTCCTGTTCTGTTCATCGTCCTGGTCCTGGGTGCCCAGAAGGGGTGAGATATGGTAGGCGAGTCGGTTGTGTCAAAGGGAGCGCCGGGCTCGACGGATGATTCTGGAAACGCCAGGTTCGCCATCAACCTCTTTATCGTGGCGGAGATCATGTTCTTCGGCGCGCTGGTGGGGATGTATATCGTCCTTCGCCTTGGCGCCAAGACCTGGAAGCCGGAGGGTTTTTCAGGACTGGCCATGGGACTCCCTCTCAGCAATATGGCGGTTCTCGTACTCAGTGGTTTTTTCATTCTCCTCGCATCGAGAGCCATTCGCAGAGAGGATCCGATCGGTCTTGTTTCCTGGCTCTGCCTGACGCTTTTTTCCGGAGCGGTATTTGCCGGGATACAGTTCCTCGAGTTTTCCCGGTTGATCGCAGAGGAGCTGCCGGTACAGAACATCTTCGGCACTGTTTTTTATTCCATGGCCGGTCTGCACGGCCTGCATGTGGTCGGCGGAGTGTTCCTGCTGAGCTACGTCATTATCCAGGCGATCCGTGGAAAATATCATCAGTACAGGAGAATCGGGGTCGATCTCGCTCTCTATTACTGGCTGATGGTTGTGCTGGTATGGGTGTTTTTCTTCGGTATCCTCTACATTCTTTAAGAGAGCCTCTAAGCGACGGAGCAGCGAATGCGCGCGGATACCATGGAGAAGCCTGGAAAGGGAACAGAGGGCGTCCTCGGCTGGCTCAGCTGGTCGCTGCTGGCTGTTGGCATCCTTGCGGTGGTCGTTTATGCGGCCGTCTGGGAGCAGCCCCGGGCATTGACTCGTCATGGAGAGGTACCCGCCTTCGAGCTGGATGACCAGGAGGGCGCGAAGGTCAGCCGCGAATCTCTCAGGGGGAAGGTCTGGGTCGGGACCTTCATGTTCACCAGCTGCCGCAATGCCTGTCCCGGGATGGCTGCCGAGCTGCTGAAAATCCAGAAAACCATACGCAATGAAGACGGTCTTGCCGGAAAGCTGCGCCTCGTTTCTTTTTCCCTCGACCCCGAAAGAGATACCCCGCTACAGCTGGCTCAATATTCCAGCCAGCAGGGCATCGACTCCGGGTGCTGGAGTTTTCTGCGCGGCGGACGCGGGGAAATGATCCGGCTCTGCGAGCAGGGTTTCAGGATGATCGCGGGTGGTAGCCAGGAAGCAGGCGTCGAGCCTGGCGTTCCGCATAGCGATCGGTTTGCCCTGGTGGACAAGAAGGGGGTCATCCGGGGCTATTACCGCCCGAGCTCGGTCCCTGGTGATCTCGAGAAACTTCTCGATGCGGCCCGGATTCTCATCGAAGAAAACCAGCAGGAGTGAAGTGATGGAAGTAAGCGACCTGCCATTCGTCAATGCCAGCCTGAACGCTCTCAGCGGAACCCTTCTTCTTGCAGGGTATGTCTGCATACGCCGGGGGCAGAAAACAGCTCACGCCCGGTTGATGATCGCGGCCTTTTTCGTTTCGAGCATCTTCCTCGGCTGTTACCTGACCTATCATTATCTGGCCGGACACAAGCCCTACGAGGGAGAGGGGCTTTTTCGAACGATCTATTTCCTCATCCTCATCAGCCACATCATTCTCGCTGTGTTGGTTGTGCCCATGGTTCTGAGGACGATCTACCTGGCCTGGAAGCAGCGCTGGGAGGCGCACGGTTGGTGGGGGAGGCTGACCTTTCCCATCTGGATGTATGTCTCGGTTACGGGCGTTATCGTCTACAACATGTTGTACTGAAGCTCATGCAAAGCCCCCGGGTCGTTTTTTTCTATACACTCGTTCTCATTCTTCTCGCGGTCTTCCTGTTGATCCTCGCGGGTCGGGTCGGACCCGATGGTTGCGCCGTCTGCGAGGGGGGAATCTTCGGCTTCCGGCGTCTCCTGCTGGTCCTGGCGGGCCTGGGCAGCCTGGCCTGGTTCCTTGGCGTGGCGGACCGCGTGGTGGGACTTCCTGTGTCAGGCGAGGGACGCATCCTTGGCGCCCTGGTGGTTTTTCCAGTCGTACTGGCTGATTTTTCGGCCCCGATTCCCGGTCTCGAATGCCTTTCCCTGCTGGCTGTGAGCGCAGCGCTGCTGCTGGATCGCAGGGGACAGGTCGGTCTCTCAGCGGTCGTCTTCGCCCTCGCGGCCTCCTGGCAGCTGCAGTTGATTGTGTTTCCCCTGTGGATCTGGACTTCGCGCTTCTCGCTCCGCAGACGGCAGGGCAAAAGCTTCAACCTGGCTGCGGGTTTCGTTCTGCTCGCCGGCGCCTTCTACCTCGGGCAGAGCGAGCTTGTGCGTGTTCCACACGGCCCTGGCGGCTGGACCCTGCGTCAGCAGGTCGTTGCCCTGTTGGGAGAGGCTCGTGCGGAAGCCAGCTGGGTCGTTTTTGTCGGCCTTGCAGTCCTCCTGGCCGGGGTGGCTCTTTGCGCGGCGAGAAGACTGTCCTCCGGTCCATCTGAGGGTCTGCAGGCCAGGGAGGTCGCAGGTCTCTGCTTCGCGGCGCTGCTGGCGGATCCCTCTGACGGGCTCAGCTCGGCGACCCTCCTTCTGCCCCTCTGTATGATCAGCTACGAGTCGGGACGTCAGAGCTGCTCTGGGGGACTGCGAAGGTTCGCGCTGGCCGCCTGCGGTCTGGCCGTGGCGCTCACCTGGTTTTCCTGGCCATGGCTTTCCATGCTCCCTGAGCTCGAGCGCTATTCGCTGTTGCTGGCGGCCGGGCTGCTCCTGATGCTCGCCCCGCTGCAACCCCGGTCGCATCCGGAGGCGGGGGATGATCTCGCCTGCTCCGCCTGAACGCTTGTCCGGCCGGGCCTATGATCTCGGCGCATGAAAAAACGGGAACCCGCTCAGCGGGCTCCCGTTGAAATTTCAAGATCTGGCAAGCGTGCTAATTGATCCGCTTGTAGGTGCCGCCATTGCCTCGGGCAATGTTCCTGAGGAACGTTTCCTGCATGCCGCGGCCGCTCATCATGACCCCGATCGTATTGATCGTGACACGCTGGTAGTTCTGCTGAGCCACCCGCTGAAGGGTCTGGTTCAGGTAGCCGGACTCACCGCCGGTTCCGCCGCAGGGGCCGGTTCCGCCGCCGTCACCGACGTAGCAGACGACCTTGCGCTGGGCCGAGGAGAAGTTGGCGAATTGCAGCGCGGCGAGAATGCCCTGCTGGCAACAGCTTCCGCTGCCGCCACCGACGGCGGCGATCCAGCTGAGCGCGGCCGATTTCATGCCGGCATTGGCTTCGATCGGACGGCCGGTCGAGGGATACCTGATCACCCCGGAATCAAAGAAGACGACGCCGAACTCGGTGCGGTCTGAGAACTCCTGGATGTTCCGGGCGATTTCCTGCTTGGCGCGGGCCAGCTCGCCCCGGTCCTGCATACTGCCGGAGCGGTCTACGGTGTAGAAGAAGCCATCGCCTTCGAGTTGCTGGCCGTAGAAGATGACCACCTCAGGAGCGTCTTCCTCCTCGGTGACGTTCTCGCCGACTGCGTCGACGGGCAGATCGAGATTGTCCTTGGTGCCGACACTGCCGACATCCTGGGCGCTGAGAACTGCGCTGAAGGTCAGCGCGCCACAGCAGAAGAGGGCGCAGAGAAGAAATCTTAGAGACATTTTCATTAGAGAGAACCTCCGTTGATACGACAATTTCCCGCATTCCAGCCGCCCCAGGGCGGTCTCAAAAAAACGCAAGCAGCCGTAAAGCAAAGAGTTAACTTACGTCAGAATGAGAGTTAATACTACCTACTGGCAAAGACGACAGCAAGCGGCAAAACCGTGCAGGAATTTCGGTCTTTTTCCGAATAAATGCCGTTCTTTTACGCAAACAACTCAGTGTCTGGGATTTCGGTTGGCCATTTCGGCCTGGCATCGCCTGTTTTTTATGGTTTGCAGCGGTCTTTGAAGCAGCCAAGGGGGCCTCCTGGCTGTGGCGTGGGCCCGCAATCGGGCCAGGGGGAGGCGGGAGGCTTCTGCCCCGTCATGACGAAGTTCATCAGCCGGATGCCATCCGTGCGGTCGATGATCCCGTTGCCGTCGACATCCGCGCTTTCCATACACTCCATCCGTCCTTTTTCCCCAACCAGCGCGAAGATCGATCTGGCATCGCTTACGTCGATGTTCCCGTCCCCATTGACATCGCCGCGAATGAACAGGCGGCGTGATTTCAGCCTTGGCAGGAATCCGAGATCCGTTCTTGTGCCGTCTTCGTCCGGAGGGCTGGCGGGGTCGCCCGCATCCGCTGCGGGGGAGTCGGTGAAAAGCTCCAGCAGGCCAGGAGTGTATTTCCGGTAGAGACCCTGGTTGTCGGGATCGAGGGTCTCGGCATCCGGGCGCAGGATCGGAACGCAGAGGCCGCCGCGGTCTCCGCATCTTTCCCATTCGGAATAGGGAGGGCGAAAGAGGGGCAGAGCGCGAAGGTTGGTTCCCCCTGCGAAGGCCTCGTTCTCAACCAGCGACCACGCGAGATCTCCGGCGAGGTCGAGAGGCCGGTTTCCCCACAGGATGGTGTTGCGGACAGCCAGGGAGGAGCCGGGCTCGGAGGACAGGGCCCCCTTGCCGAGGCGGTTGTCGACGATGGTTGCATGGTCAAGCTCCGCCTGCGCCCCGCCAAGCAGGCTGAAGGCTCCGCCTATATTGCCGGCGACCAGGTCCCGCGTTGAGAGGAGCCGGCAGGCTCCCTCGACAAGGATGGCTCCGCCGGACCGGGCGGTATTTCCGTAGATCCGGTTTTTTGAGAGGCTCGTCATCCAGGGGCGGTTGGGAGCCTCCGGGGCTGCCGAGATGATCCGGATCGCCCCTCCCGAGAAGGCCCGGTTCGCCACCATGCGGTTGCCGTAGATGAGAGCGCCGGCGGAGTCAATGTGGACGGCGCCGCCCTGCGGGGCGCGGTTGTCGGTGAAGGAATTTTCGCTGAGCAGGGCAAGGGAGCCGGATGAGATGTGGATGGCCCCGCCGGCCTGGGCTCGGTTGGAGGTGAACCGGTTGCCGATGAATTTCGCTTTTGAATCCTGGAGCCAGGCCGCGCCTCCCGTGTCGGCCTCGTTGCCGGTGAAGATGTTGCCCTCGATGGTCGGGGAGCTCTTGATGCAGATGAGGGCGCCTCCGGCCCGGCTCCCATCCAGTACTGTTCCCCGGCCGTTCCTGATCGTGAAACCTCGCACGACGGCGGCGGCGGTCTCTCCTCCGGTGAACACCAGCAGGGAGGCCTCTCGCGCCGCAGGTCTCGTTCCTGGCCCGGAGAGGATGGTCTTTTCGGGACCCTCCCGGGATTCGAGAACGAGGTCTTTGCCTGGAAATTTCAGCGGTTCGCCAAGGTCGTAGATACCCGGGGCGACCGAGATCACCGTTCCGACGGCCGCTTCCGCGATGGCTTTTGCCAGGCTGGCCACGTCCTCAGGGACCCTGGTGATGCCCTCTCGCCTGGTGCTCTTCTTCACGGGGATTGCCGGACTGCTGTACTCTCCCAGCTCGAAGACGGGGAAGCGCCCGGCGAGGTTCCCGATTCCCAGCCGCCTGAGCTGGTGCGGAGGGAAGGCCCGGAATCGCAGTCGTACGCTCAGCCTGAGCTCCTCGCCCGCGAATTGTTCGGGAATCTTGAATTCGTAGTTTGCCGACCTGGTTTGCAGTGGGGGGATCGTATGCTCCTCGAGGGCGTGGGCCTGCCACATGAAGAATACCGTTTCGCCTTTCGCGTCGACAAAGCGGTCGGTGAAGAGGGCAAGCTGGGGATCCTGCTGCTTGACGTCTCCATGCCCGCCTCGGAGATCTCCTTGCTTGTCCAGGGTGCCCGATTCGAAAAGGATCTTTCCCGACCTGTTGGCGGCGATGATCTCAAGCCACATCTCACGCTCTGTCGATGGTCCCGTGGGCAGGTTGTGCCCGGCTCCGACGTTCTTGACGTCAACCTTGAACTTGAAGCTTCCGCCCGCGACCGCGACCCGGGGCGCGACGACGCTCAGCCTGGCTGCGGTTCGCAGGAACTCCTCAACCTCCCTGCGCTGGAAGCCCCGCCGGGGGAAGGGGGTTACGGCTACGTCGACTCCAATGAAGTCATGTCGATGGAGGCGGTTGCGAAGCGGTCCATCCGGGGTCGCGCGCCCCGTATAGGTCTGCATGTGACAGTTGAGGCAGCCGGTGTCGCGGGCGGGGTAGGGGCTGGCAAGGAATTCCTCGTGGGGCTTCTCGATCTTGACTCCCTTGCGATTTACCACATTGTGACAGCTGCCGCAGAAGTCAGGGTTCTTCAGGCTGTCGTTGGTCACGGATGCATGGGCCGAGGTCTGCTGGGGATTGGGAAGCCCGCCGACGAGTGGAGCTCCCGGCCTGATGCTGAAGCGAGCATTGGAGGGAGGTCCATCTTCGAGGTGGACGCTTCGATGGCAGACCTCGCAGGAGACCGCCGCCAGGGCTGTTTTTGAGAGTCCTTCGGGGGAGCTTGTTGAGGCCGTAACCTCTCCGGTTCCGGTGCCCACCGGGGCATGACAGCCGATGCAGAAATCGCCGATGGCGCCCCCGGTTTCCTTCTGCGCGAGGCGGTGCATCGCGTGAAAGACGGGGTCGGTGATGGCGTAGGCGTGCATGGAGCCTCTCCATTCCTCGTAGTGCCGCGGGTGGCACGTTTTGCAGGCCTCCGCCGGCTGGAAGTCTCCCTTTTTCCATTTTGTCCGGGTCGCGGCGGCGGGTTTTTCCGCTGCCGCATCTTCTGCCGACAAGGGCGTGAGGCCGAGAGGCGCCGACAGGCAGAGGGCCAGGTAGAGGAGAGCGATTCGATACATGAGCCTACCTTCCTCGCCTTTGAACAGGCCGGGGGGCGTGATTCAGAACCGTCCGGAAGCCTGTTTTCGCGTTGGCGAAACCATCTCCGATGGGCAGCTCCAGGAACCAGGAATAACGGAAGGTGGTCGGAATCACCTCGAAGTCGGCGCCGGTGATGAAGTACGAAGATGGAAGGCCCCGGATGGATCGATCGCGTCCCCAATGCGGCCCGCGGGGATGGCTGACCACATCGGCTGAGTAGTTGTCGGCGTAGTAGTCGGGGTTGTACCAGTCGTTGACCCACTCGAAGACGCCCCCGATCATCTCCTGGATTCCGAATGGACTGTCGCCCAGGGGACTGAAGGTTCCTACGGGGAAGAGCTTGTTGCCCCAGAGGTGGTTCAGATTAGCATGCCTGGGGGTGGGGAGCTCGTTGCCCCAGGGGTAGCGCCTGGAGTCGCTCCCCCTGGCGGCGTATTCCCATTGGGCCTCGGTGGGCAGGGCCTTGCCGTGGAAGAGAGCGTAGGCCTGGGCTCCGGACCAGGTGACATCTACAGCCGGGAGCCGCTCGAGCCCATTCTTTACCAGGAACCGTTCGTCTCTCCAGGAGATGGCTCTCGCCAGCCTGGGTTCGGTGAAGTTGAGACCCGCGAGATCTTCGTAGGAAAAACGAAGGAAGGGGACGAGCCCGCCGCCGCGCTGGCTGCCCATCACGGCTGCCGGGGTGACTGTGAGGAGACCTTCGTTCCAGGCGGCCTGGAGAAAGTTGACGTATTGGAGGTTCGTTACCCGCTGGCGATCCATCCAGTACGCCGGCAGGCGGACCTTGTGGGCGGGCTTGTCCGCCATGTTCTGGCTCGTACGGATGAAATCGGGTCGATCGAGGTTCGTGAGATTGTCTCCCATCTCAAACTCTCCCGCGGGGATCAGGACCATTCCCCCGGTGGAGGGGGAGCTGAGTGAGATCTTCCTCGTGGTGCTGATGGGCGCGACGGCGGAACCTTCGAGCTGGACGGTGACAGTGATCAAGCAGCTCTTTCCGGAGGCCGGGGCTTCCCAGAAGACCAGGTTCGAGTCGTTGGAGAGCAGCTTTCCTTGCGAGGCGGCCCAGGAATAGGCCGCCCTGCGAGGCAGGGCCAGTTCGGCCTCCAATTGGACCTCGCCGCGGTGAAAAGCCCTGGCCGGTCTCACGATGATTTCCGCCCTGGGCGCGGGCAGCGCGGAGGATTCCAGCGGCTGCCGACAGCCGCTGAGGCAGAGACTCATGGCACAGAGGACGCGGATAACAGTCGCGTATGGAACTGTTTTTCCCCTCCTGCCGGTGGCCGTGAAGGCTGGTATCAAATTTTTCTCCGGGATACTTTTATTCAGGACTAAAGATAATCAGGCAATGGAGAGCTTTTCAATGTATCGGACGACAAAGATTTAACCTTGCCAGAAGTGCAGGAACGATATACTAACGATCTTAACAGAACCATCTTATGGACGATGGGCGGATCTTTTTTCCTGCGAAATTCCTCGCCGGAAAGTATGTTTTTCGGCCTGGTAAGGCGCTTTTGAGCGGCGGGTCTTCAGGCCAGGTTATCTTTTCATGCAGCTTGTCTATTACCCGGACCCCATTCTACTGAAGACCGCGAAACCTCTCGATCGGATCGATGCCGAGGTCAGGGAGAGAGCCGGGGAGATGTTTGAGCTCATGTATAGCGAGAGCGGGGTGGGACTTGCGGCTCCCCAGGTCGGCTGGAGCGTGCGATTGTTCGTCTACAATTGCCTGGGACATGAAGACAGGTCCGGGGAGAAGGTTTTCATCAATCCCAGTATTATCGACAAGGGTGAGGAATATGTCTGCGAGGAGGAGGGATGCCTGTCCATACCCGAGGTCAAGGGCAAGGTGAACCGTCCGGATTCCCTCCTGGCGGAGTACCAGGATCTCTCAGGTGAGCTCTACAGGGAGGAGCTGTTCGACCTCGATTCCCGCGTCTTTCAGCACGAACTCGATCATCTGAACGGAGTGCTCTTCCTGCGTCATCTCAACACGACGGAGAAGCTCCTGGCGAAGAAGATCCTGAGAGAATTGGAGAAGGAACATGCTGAGCGTGAGGCCTCTGCCGGAAAGGGTTCGGGTGGGCGTCCCCGGAATTCGTGAAAGCAGATGGAACTCTACGAAAATCTTGAGTCCGCGGTTCGAGACGCTCCAGGCGGCAGCAAGCGAATTGCGACGATCGGCTTCTTCGATGGGGTCCATCGCGGCCACCAGGCACTGCTCGAAGAGCTGAAGGAATGGGCCGCGGCAGTAAATGGAGATTCGGTGGTGGTCACCTTCCGGGAGCACCCTCAGGCCGTGCTGGGAGCGCATCCGCCGGTGCCCGTGGTGTCGCTGGAACATCGCCTTCTGCTGCTCGAGCGCGAGGGTGTCGATTCGGTTCTGGTTCTTGATTTCGATGAACGGATCCGGGCCCTGGCGCCAGAGGAGTTCGTCAGGTCGGTGCTGGTCGATGGGCTGGGCGTTGGCGGCCTGCTCATGGGTTTCGACAGCGCCTTCGGCAACAGGCGGCTGGGAACCTTTGAATACCTGGAAGAGAAGAGGGATGAACTGGGGCTCGAGATCCGGAGCGCGGCGGCGGAGCTTCTTGGCGACGCGGCGATCTCCAGTACCCGGGTTCGTGAGGCTGTGGCGAATTGGAATTTTTCCGAGATGGAGAGGCTGCTGGGCCATCCCTTCTCCATCATGGGAACTGTGGTGGAGGGAGACGGACGCGGGCGGCAGCTGGGGTTCCCCACCGCCAACCTCGCCCTCCCCAGCGTCTCGGTGCCGCCGCCGGGAGTCTATTTCTGCGATGTGCTCTGCCTTGGGGACAGTCCGCATGGGCGTCATTCATGGTCGGATCTGTCCGGCGGAAATCGTCCTGATGGATTTTCCAGGGGGGTGATGAATATTGGCCGGCGTCCGACGCTGACGGAGGGCAAGGAGGCTGCGGCTGGTTCCATCTACGATCCTGATGTCGACACCGTAGAGGTACACCTGCTCGATTACGAGGGAGACCTCTACGGCCAGAGCCTAGAGGTCTTTGTGCTGTCCATGCATCGCGGCGAGAAGAAGTTTGCGGGAGTGGAAGAACTGACGGCCCAGATCGAAAGCGATGTGCGGGCCCGCCGGGGCTGAGTTCCCGTCGCCTGCTCAGCCGGCTTCAGTCTCCGAGGGCGGCTCATCGCACGGGCAGGTGAGAATCGGGGTCTTGACGGCGTTGACCTCGTCAAGACGCTTGACCACCTGCGTCACCGGGGCCGCCTTGAGGAGCTCGGGGTTTTCTTCCGCCTCCCGGGCGATCTGGAGCATGGCCTCGCAGAAGCGATCAAGCGTTTCTGGAGTCTCCGTTTCCGTCGGCTCGATCATCAGCGCCTCGTGTACGACGAGGGGGAAGTAGATGGTCGGAGGATGGTAGCCCAGGTCGATGAGCCGCTTGGCGATGTCGAGGGCCCGGATCCCGGTGGCCTTCTGTTTCTTCGCCGTGAAGACGACCTCGTGCAGGCAGGGTGTGTCGTAGGGCAGGTGGTAGGCCTGCTCGAGCCGGCGGCGGATGTAGTTTGCGTTCAGCACCGCGTGCTCACTGATTCCCCGGAGCTCTCCGGGGCCGTGGGCGCGGATGAAGGCGTAGGCCCTGACAAGGATTCCGCTATTGCCGAAGAAGGAGCGAACCTTGCCGATGCTCAGCGGCCTGTCTGAGCAGAGCTCGAGATCTCCTTCGGACCGGACGATCCTGGGTACCGGGAGGTAGGGATCAAGCTCATCCGTCACGGCGATGGGGCCCGAGCCGGGGCCTCCCCCCCCGTGCGGGGTGGACATCGTCTTGTGCAGGTTGAAGTGCATGACGTCCACGCCGAAATCTCCCGGGCGGGTGATTCCGAGGATGGCGTTCATGTTGGCGCCGTCCATGTAGAGCAGGGCTCCGGCTTCGTGCAGAAGGGCGCTGATCTCATCGATCCTGCTTTCGAAGATCCCCAGGGTGTTGGGATTGGTGATCATCATGGCCGCCACATCTGGGCCAAGCGCTTCGCGCAGGCTGTCAAGATCGATGGTGCCATCTTCGCCTGAGTTGATATTGCGGGTCTTGAAGCCGGCGATGGTGCAGCTGGATGGGTTGGTCCCGTGGGCGCTGTCGGGTATGAGGACCACATCTCGTTCCAGCTCGCCGCGTTCCCTGCAACGAGCTTTGATCATCATCAGCGACGCCAGCTCGCCGTGGGCTCCGGCCGCAGGCTGCAGGCTGACATGGGGCAGACCGCTGATCTCAGCCAGCATCTCTTCAAGGCGGGAAAACAGCTCGAGGTATCCCTGCAGTTCACGGTCTTCGCAGAGCGGATGGACATGGCTGAAGCCGGGGTTCGACGCGGCCACCTCGTTGATCCTGGGATTGTATTTCATCGTGCAGGAGCCGAGCGGGTAGAAGTTCGTATCGATCGACATGTTCAGGCCGGAGAGCCGGGTGTAGTGCCGGACAATCGACGATTCCGCTACCTCCGGGAGTCCGCTGGGCTCCCGGCGCAGGTTCTCCTCGGTCAGGCAGTCGGCCAGGGAGGGCAGGCTGCTGTCCGGTTCCGGCGCCTCCGTTCCGCTGCGTCCGGGCCGACTGAGCTCAAAGAGGGTCTGTTGTTCGTTCATGCGTTCGCCTCCCGCATGTCCTTGCTGAAGACCCGGCCCAGTTCCGCAGCCAGGGTGTCGATGTCTTCTTTCGTGCTCAGCTCGGTGAAGGCGAAGAGCATCTCGTTTTCACGTCCCGGGAAGTACCGTCCCAGCGGCAGGCCGCCGCCAATGTTGCGTTCGGCGAGGGTCCTGTAGACGGTCCCGGCCTCGGCGGGCAGCCGCAGGGAGAACTCCTGGAAGAAGGCGGCGGTAGAGGTCGCCTCGACACCTTCAATTTCCGTCAGCACGCCGTGGGCGTAATGCGCCAGGCGGGCGCTCGCTTCGGCCACCTTGCGAATTCCCTCCGGCCCGAGGAAGGCCATGTACATGGCGCCACGCAGCGAGCAGAGGCCCTGGTTGGTGCAGATGTTGCTCGTGGCTCTCTCTCTGCGGATATGCTGTTCCCGGGTCTGGAAGGTCAGCACATAGCCCCTCTTACCGTCGCTGTCGACCGTTTCACCCACGATTCTTCCGGGAACCTTGCGCACATGCTCCTGCAGGGTCGTGAAGAAACCGAAGGTCGGGCCGCCGAGATTCGGAGGGTTGCCGAGCTGTTGTCCATCGCCGATGGCTATGTCCGCTCCATAGGCGCCGGGGTCTTTCAGGATGCCGAGGGAGATGGGATCCACGATGGAGATCAGCAGCGGGCGGTCCAGCCGGGGGGCGTTGTCCTCTCCCCTTCCGCAGCCCAGCAGGCTGCCTGCGTTCTCCATCGGCTCGATGAGCCCGAAGAAGTTGGGGTTCTGCAGAATCACCGCGAGCACATCGTCGCCGTTCTCCTCCAGGGAGCGGGCGACGGAGTCCAGCGCGGTGAGGTCATTCTCGAGCCCGATGGTGATGGCCTCGATGGGGTGGTCGGCCAGGTAGGTGTCCAGCACCTTCCGGTACTCCGGGTGCACGGCCTCGGACACCAGCACCTTGTTGCCCTTGCGGCGCACCGCATAGGCCATGAAGACCGCTTCGGCAAGAGCCGTTCCGGCGTCGTACATCGAAGCGTTAGAGATCTCCATGCCGGTGAGCTGGCAGAGCATCGTCTGGTATTCCATGATGGCCTGCAGGGTTCCCTGGCTGACCTCGGCCTGGTAGGGGGTGTAGGCGGTGTTGAACTCACCCCTGCTGGAGAGGGAGTCGATGGCCGCCGGGATGAAGCGCAGGTAGCTTCCCGCTCCGAGGAAGGAGGGTCTGTTGTCCATTCGGGCGTTGCGGGCCGCCATGGAGTCCATCTCCTTGATGATCTCCGGTTCGCTGGCAAGCTTCGGCAGGTCCAGGTTTCGTCCCAGGCGAATTTTTTCGGGGATGCATCTGAAGAGCTCTTCAATGCTGTCGAGGCCCAACGCCTCGAGCATGTCATCCCGGTCCTGGTCTGTGTGTGGAAAATAGGCCATCAGCTACTTTACTGAATATTTTTGCGGGAGGCGGAAGAGCAGGGCCGGCCTCAGTGGTCTTCCTCGCGGGCAATCAACTCCTCGTATTGATCCAGGTCGATAAGCTCCGATACCTCATCCGGATTGGAGATGTGGATCTTGATCATCCAGCCGGCTCCAAAGGGATCCGCGGCGAGCGGCTCGAGATCGTCAGCGAGTCCGCTGTTGACCTCGGTGATTTTTCCGCTGAACGGAGCGAAGAGCTCGCTGGCGCTCTTGGTGGATTCGATCTCCCCAAAAGCATCCCCGCGGCCAATTGCGGTTCCCGCTTCGGGGAGGTCGACAAAGACGAGGTCGCCCAATTGTTCTACCGCATGATCGGTGATTCCCACGGTGACGGTTTCGTCTTCTACACGGGCCCATTCATGGCTTGGCGAATATTTGAGATCTACCGGCCGAGTCATTTTGTATACCTCTCGATCTGGATCTGAAGTGGAGTTTCTCGCAGGCCCCTTCAGCTGGTCACTTCTTCCCGGTTCGCATCAAAGCGTACAGGGCGGCCGCCCTGCATCGCAGCCAGGGCCACCTCCGCGTTTTCAGACTGTCTTTTTCCTTTTTCTTGAGAAAAAAGGCAAGTGTTCGAGTTTCAGTTTCTCACGTTTTCCTCTGACGTCGACCTCCGGCTCAGGCGCCTGGCCATCGGCCAGCAACTCGAGGTAGGGGCAGTCGAGGTATCCCATGGCGATCGGTTGCTGGACCGTGGGGGAGGGGGCTCCGCTGGTGATCCTCCCGACCCGGTCAGCTCCGGAGAAAATCTCCATTCCGCTTCGAGCGATCCGGCGGCTCTGAACAATGAAGCCGCAGAGCTTCTGCCCCGGCCCCGCCTCCTTGATCTCTCGCAATCTCTCCTTGCCGGGGAAGGGAGCCTCCTTGTCGAGCTTCACCGCGAAGCCCAGGCCGGCGCAGTAGGGGTCGGTGGTCTCATCGATGTCGTTTCCGTACAGAGGCATGCCAGCCTCCAGGCGGAGGGTGTCTCTCGCTCCCAGTCCGATCGGACCGGTGCGCTTGCCCCCTGTCTCCAGGAGATCCCGCCAGAGCCGCTCCCCCGCCTCTGCGCTGATGTAGAGCTCGAGGCCATCTTCGCCGGTATAGCCGGTTCGGGCCGCAAGCACCGGCTCGGACTCGTATCGCGCGGGGGTGATCTGGTAGTAGCCCAGCTGGTCCCAGGCGATCTCGGGGGTTTGCAGGAGGTGGGTCGCGCAGGCGAAAGCCTCGGGGCCCTGGATGGCTATCATCGCATCGCTTCGCGTCAGGTCGGTAAGTTCCGCCTCCAGGCCGCGGCGGCGGCTCTCCATCCAGTCGATGATCTTCCCGGTATTGGACGCGTTAACCACCAGGAGAAAGGTTTCTTCAAGCTTGTAGACGATCGCATCATCCAGGATCGTTCCGGAGTCGTTGCAGAAGAGGGTATAGCGCGCGTCTCCAGGCTGCATCGAGAGGATGTCGTTGGTGATGAGACCCTGGATCCAGGCCTCGGCCTGGGGGCCGCTGATGTCCAGCCGGCCCATGTGGCAGAGATCGAAGAGTCCCGCGCGCTCTCTTACCTGTTGATGCTCTTCGGGAATGGATGTGTAGCGTACGGGCATCTCCCATCCATGGAAATCAATCAACATGGCCCCGAGACGCTTGTGCTCTTCGTACAGGACAGTACGTTCCGGCTCGTTTGTCACCCTACCCAATCTCCCGTGTCACCGCCGGGCGGGCATGACAGCCCGGCCCGCGCTGGGGGAGTCTCCTCAATAGTCGAAGTCGTCGTCTGCGGCCTTTTTCTTTTCGACCTTCTTCTTGTCATCCTTTTCTGCGGCGGGAGCGGTTGGATCGGGTTCGGGCTCATCTTCCGGCTCCGGTTCCTTTTTCGAGCTGCCCTCTTTCTTGACGCCAAGCTTTTCGCGCAGCATGCGGACAGTCTCCTGCTTGTCAAGGAAGCCGCAGATCGTCAGCTTGCGTATCCTGAACTTGACGTCCCTCCACTTGAATCCGACCAGTCCGCTCTGGTTGAGCTTCTTTGACTTGATCTTGTTGACAAGCTCTTCGGTTCCGCCTGCGTCGTAGGTCGCCCGGATTTCGCCGCCGTCATCGGCCTTGTCCATGTCGAGCTCGACGACCCAGTTCACCGGACGCTGCTTGGTATGCCAGTAGTTGGCGTTGGTGCCTGGCTTGCCGGGCATCTTCTTCCAGTTAGGAGGAGCGGATCCCTTCATGCTGCCAATGTCCAGAAAGTTGGTGCGATAGCGGGTCTTCTTTCTGGTGTCGAAGCTGACGATGGCTCCCCAGTCTCCCTTGCCGGTCATGGTCAGGATGTTGAAGGCCCAGCTCATTCGCACCTTGTACTTGAAGGGTATCGGGAAGAGGACCGTTCCTGAGGTGTTTCCATCCATGGAGATCTGGGCTTGATCCGGGATGTCGCTTCCTCCCAGGAGCATCTGTGGATCGACGAAGGAGATGCTGGACTTGGGCGTTCGCAGCTTCTGGATCTCTTTTTCGAGCTCCTGGCCGTTGGTGTAGTCGAGGATAACTCCGCCGGTATCGGGGTCGTAGTTGGCCCTCTTCGAGAGTTCATGGAGGTTCTCGATCAGGAAGGCTTCGTCCTCCTCATCCAGCTCCTGGGGGAAGAGGCTGAGGTCAACGCCCGCGACGCAGGTCGGGCTGAGGGTGGTCGCCGCGGCCCCGGTGGGCGGAAGTCCGGTTCCGGGAGGGCGCGGAGAGCCAGCTGGAGGGGCGGTGCCAGGCGGCGGCGGGGGAGGCAGGCGGCCTCCTCCTGTCCTTGCCTTGACCGCGAGCTCGAGCTCCTCTTTTCTCCGCCGGGCGAATTCGGCATCGGCGGTCTTCTGCTCTTCCTTGATCTTCGCAAGCTCGGCCTGGAAGGCCGTCTCGTCAAGTACGGACTTGAGCGCCTCGGTGTAGGTCTGGGCTGCCTGGGTGTACTGGCCTGCAGCCTGCTGGAACTCGCCGCTTTCGAGAGCCGCGTCGGCTGTCAGCTCCATGCTCTCAGCCTGCTGCCAGCGCCCGAGAGCCTTGGAGTCGGCACCTTTTTCCAGCGCCCTAGCCTTATAGCTTTCCATCTTCTCTTTCAGGTTGACCGCCAGGATTCGGTACTGCTTGTTCTCCTTGGCGATGGTCGCGGCGTCTTCAAAGCCTTCCAGCGCATCTGTGAAGCTTCTCTTCGCGTTGCTGAGGCTGGCGGTCGTTGCCTCCTTCAGACCTGCCAGGCCATCTTCGTAGGCTTCGAGAGCCGGCTCGTAATAATCCGGAGCGTTGAGCTTGGCTTCGGCCTTGTCGGCCTTCGCCTTGGCCTTGTCGGCGAGTTTTTTTTCCTTTTCAACAGCCGCGGTCTTTTCGGATGATTCCTCCGCATTGGCGAGGATACTCTTGAACTCGCTGCTGGCGCGTTTGTAGTAGATTCTTGCTTTGCTCCGTTTGTCCGGGTCCAGGAAGTAGGACCGGGCTTTTTTCGTCCGGGCTACGGCCCGGTCGAAATCTTCTTTGTATTTCTTGTCGAGTCCTTTTTCTTCACATTCACGCTGCAATTCGAGGGCCGCTTCCTTGGCCTGCTGGATCGGGCCGCCAGCGGTTGACCTTTTCTTTTCTTCCTCCTCTTCCTCCTCTTCCTCCTCTTCCTCCTCTTCCTTAGCGGGTTTTCTGCTCTTCTTTCTCTTGCTGCTGCTCACCTCCGCCTCTTCTTCCTCGGAGACTCCGCCTCCGCAGCCGGTCATGGGCAGGGCGAGAGCCAGGGCGAAAAGCACCAGCGCGATCAGGGAGAAGAAGTAGCCGATACCGCGGCTGACCGGACGGTTCACTGGAAATGGCGCTTCGCAGCTTGTTTCTGGACGAATAGAGTCCATTTTTGGTCCTTACCTAATGTGAATGATTATGAAGCACTTCTTCAGCACCCGGGTGCTGGAGGGTCTTCATTGGAGTCTTCGCATGGAGAAAGTTGAATTTTCTCCTTACGCTCTGGCTCAAGTTAAAACCATGCAGGCGCCCTTTTCAACTGCCGTGATAAAGCTGTGCCGGGAAATGCCGAGTTTGCGCGAGAATCAGTTGTCGACGGTTTCTTTAAGCCGTTTTTCGAACACGCCCATCTTGCAGAACTTATCGTGGCGGTCCTTGGTCAACTCTTCGCCGCTGAGCCCGGACAGCTCCCTGATGTTTCTCAGGATCGCCTCCTTAAGCCGCTCAAAAACCAGGGGCGGGTTTCTGTGCGCTCCGCCCAGGGGCTCAGGGATGATCTCGTCGATAATACCGAAAGAGTTGAGGTCTTCCGCTGTGAGCTTGAGGATGTTGGCGGCCTGCTCCTTGTGCTCGGCGCTTTTCCAGAGGATCGCCGCGCATCCTTCCGGGGAAATGACTGAATAGTAGGAGTGTTCGAGCATGAGGATACGGTTTCCTATGCCGATACCGAGCGCTCCGCCGCTTCCGCCTTCACCTATGACTACGCAGATAACGGGAACTCTAAGGATCGCCATGTCCATCAGGTTGCGCGCGATTACAAAGGCCTGGCCGCGTTCTTCAGCGCCGATTCCGGGATAGGCTCCAGGCGTATTGATGAAGGTCACGATGGGGACGCCGAACTTGTCGGCCAGCTTCATCTTGAGCATGGCCTTCTTATAGCCCTCGGGGTGCGGGCTTCCGAAGTGACAGGCGACCTTCTCGGTGGTGTCCTTGCCCTTTCGGTGGCCTACCAGGAGAATCCGCTGCTCATCGATACGGCCCAGGCCGCGGAGGATCGCCGGGTCATCCCGGAA
>CAUZHA010000091.1:0-18522 GCA_963579555.1 Planctomycetes bacterium UBA1146 | reverse complement strand
CTGATAGGTGTGTTCGGAGGTGACGCCCTCTCCTGTGGTCCCATCTCCGAAGTCCCAGCTATAGGCGGTGATGGCTCCGTTGGGAGAGGTGGAGGCGGAGGCATCGACAGTTACGGCCAGGGGCTCCTGCCCTTCTTCCGGTTCTACGGTAAAGGCGGCCCTCGGGCCTGCCTCGACGACATCGAAATAATCGAAGTCGGTGGTGAGGCGGGCTCCGCCGCCCCAGGTTTTCATGATGAGGCCGATGGACTCGAGCGGGGTCGGGGTCGTTATGGTCTGGGCGTGGGTCCAGGATGAATCGACGGAGCCACGGTAGAAGAAGTGGTAGCTGTCGCACCTCTTCTCGATACGCAATCGAACAGGCTCTCCCTGCAGGAGTCCGTCAGCCCAGCCGTGGCCGATGTTGTTGATTCCGCTGCGTTCAAGAAAGAGGTTGGTCGGCTGGCCGCCGATGGTCCTCTGCTGTCCAATGTTCCAGTGAATGATGTCGGTTCCGCCGTAATACAGAACCAGGCCCGCAAGAAAGGGAGAGGCGGCGGCCGGGGCGGGGTCGGGGACAAGCCTGACCCGGGTCTCAATGAGGAAGTCGAGCTCGGGATCAATGGCGCGCCTGAGTTGAGGGGCCCGGTCGACGCCAGTCCAGGTGTCGAAGTTCTGGCCGAAATCACCTGTGACCGGAACCTCCATCCGCCACCAGCTGTTTCCGTCATCTTCCTCGACGATCGAGTAGGCGATACCCGGCTGCGGTTCGTGAAATTCCCAGTCGCCGTTAAATGCGGGGTCGTCGTCAAAGTCATCGTCACGGATGGAAGATGCGGCCTCCACGTTGACCTCGAGGTTGATTGCGCTGCCGCCGTCGTCGCCGGACGCTTCAAGTTCTATGGTCTCAATGTCGAAATTCTCAGGAGTCCAGCCGGAAAGAGTGTTTTGCCCGGGGTCGTAGGCGAGCCCTTCGGGGCCATCCAGCAGGGTCAATGTTGGCCGGGGTTGCCCGGCAGGTTCCACCCGGCGGATGTACGGCATTCCGATCCAGGCTGTGTCCGGGTTTTCGATCTCACATGGAAAATGAATTCCCGGCGGTGATTCCGGAACCTCTTCTATCGAGTAGTAATCGAAATCAAAGGTCTCCTCTGTGTTCAGCCCCCCCCAGGTCTTGAAGATCAGCCCGACGAAGAGGGGGGGCTCCTGGGCTGTGGCCGCGCAGACCCGCAGCCAGGGGTCATCGTCGCTTGCTCTCCAGGCGAAGGTGTATTGCGGACCGGACTTTGTAATCATCAGGGACAGCTCCTGGAGGCCCGGGTTGACGGAGCACAGGCTCTGGATCCCGCTCCGTTCGAGGACAAGTCCGGTTCCTCGGTAGGGGCCCCAATAGAATACGTCTCGGTCTCCGAAATAGACCATCAGCCCGGCCTGGTAGGGTTCGTTCGGGGGAGGCCAGGAAGGGTTCTCGGGATCCCCGGAGCCTTGGAAATGCAGGCGCGTTGATATGACGAAATCTTCAGGGAAATCGGATCTTCTCAGCTGGGGGGAGTCGTCAACGTGTACCCAGTGGTCAAGGCTGACGCCGGTGGGCAGAGTCATTCTCCAGGAACCATCCACTGTAGATGGAAGGGGGCCGGGAACCGGTTCGTAGTACTCCCAGTCAGGGTTTGCCAGGGGGTCTTCATCGAAATCGTCAACCTGGGCCCACAGCGCCACAGGAATTGTGAAAGAAAGGAGCCAGCAGGATGCTGCCAGCCATTCGCATGTTTTCATGGAGGTTTCTCCTCGCTATCGGGGTGTCCGGAGCGCCTGCGACCCAGCGGCAGGCTCGATGGCCTCGATGGATCAGCCACCGTCTCAATCTACTCCATGAAACAACAATTCGAAACCGGATTCTGTACGCTTGCAACTTCCTTCAAAACATGGAGGCTCATTGGACTGAGATTAACCGGGTATCCAAGCTGCATTGAAGATGAGAGGTTGAGCTGATGAAGGTTATTGCTGTTTCATTCTGTTCTGTCATGACACTCTGCGTCTGTTCTATGGCTCTCTGCACAGATGAGGGCCAGGAGGCTCCGGCCAGGCGCCCCCTTATTCTTCTGACAAATGATGACGGCATCGAATCGGCCGGAATCAAGGCGCTGATGAAAGAGCTTCCCAGGGTGGCTGATGTCATCGTTGTCGCTCCGGCGACGAACAAGAGCGGAGTCTCTCAGAGCCTGACCTATCGCGGGGATATCAAGGTATTTAAGCGCGAGGTGCCCGCAGAGCTGAAAGACAGTGAGCGGAAGCCCCTCGCTCTCTATGCCGTGGAAGGCACTCCCGCGACCTGCGTTCTCCTTGGCGCGGGGAATTTCTCTCCGGGCAGGAGATTTGACCTGGTGGTCAGCGGGATCAATCCTGGAACGAATATCGGCTCGGATGGGAACCTGTCGGGAACCGTTGGCGCGGCCAGGATGGGGGCTGACATTGGGCTCGCGGGGTTGGCCGTTTCTTCGGCAGCCGGCAGCAAGCATGTCGCCCAGATCGCGGCATCCCTGGCGAACTTTATTGAGCAGGTCTTTTCGGCGGGTGTCGAGAAGGGTGTTCTCTTTAACGTGAACTACCCGGGCGGAGATCCAAAGGACTGGAAGGGCGCGGCCGTAACCGACGTCGGGGCAGGAAACTACAAGATCAACTTTCGCAAGGTTGAAGGCGGCGAGAACGCCAACGAGCCGCCCCAGGTGGACGAGAGCACCATCCTCTTTCGCGCGGTCTTCGCGCGAGCGGGCGGAGAGGCTGCCGGCGGAACAGCGCGGGCGGAGATCGCCGCCGGAAAAATATGCGTTACCCCGATCGCAAGTCTCTCTCTGCCTTCGAAGGTTTCCTCGAAGAGTCTGTCGTTGACCCGGGAGAGGCTGGCGGGGCTGGCGTTTTTCAAGTAGCCGCGGGGGGGCGGCTCAGCTCTCGCCCTTTTTCTTTTTCTCCAGGCGCCTCTTCTTTCTTTCTTCGATAAGGCGTTTCCTGTTCGCGTTGGCTCTCGCCTTGGCAGCGGCGGTGATCTCGGCAAGGACCGCAGAGTATTTTTTCCTGACGGGCGCGTACTCCGGGTTGGTGCAAACCTTGTGCCAGCGAAAGTAGGCCTGGGCCAGTCCGTCTTCGCTTTCAGGCACCTGGCCCTTGTCTCCGGTCTCGGCTATCCAGTTCGCGAGAAGTTTTCGATGAGCCTCGAGCTGGGCCGCGAATTCGGGTTTGCCCGCGAGATTGTCGATCTCGTGTGGATCGTTCAGGTGGTCGTAAAGCTCTTCAGCCGGTTTTCGAGCCGCCAGGAAGCGGGCCTGGGCCTTGTTCAGCTTTCCCTGGGAGTAGAGAGTCTTCATCTCCATCGTATAATCCCGGGAGTCTCGGTATTGAGGCTGCATCCAGGGTCTGTCCGTGAGGTAGTTCCTCATGTACCTGAACCTGTCGGTGCGTACAGCCCTGATTTTCTCGATGGAGTAGTCGCAGCGATCCCTGGCTGATATGACAAGCGATCGAGGTTTGTAGCCGGGAGCGAAAAGATCTTTGCCCTCCATGTAAGCCGGCGGAGCGATGCCGGCCAGGGCGAGAGAGGTCACGCTGATGTCGATTCCGCTTACGAGATCTCCCCGGGAGGTCCCTGGAGGGATTTTGTCTTTTCCGGCCGGCCAGCTGACGACCAGCGGAACTTTCACGCCTTCTTCGTAGACGAATTGCTTGTGCCGGAGGAGCCGCATTCCATGGTCCGTAAAAAAGAAAATGGCGGTATTTTCGAGGAGACCGTCATTCTTCAACTCGGTGAATATGGCGCTGACTTCCTGGTCGGTCTTGAGGACACAGTCGTAATGATGGGCGATTTCCCGGCGCACGATCGCTGTGTCGGGGTAGTAAGGAGGCACGGCTACCGTGGATGGATCGACGGTTTTTACGGGCCTGCTCTTTCCTCCTTTCAGCTGGATCTGGGCAAAGAAGGGCTGGCCTTTTTTGCGGCTTCCCCAGTGATTGGCGCCAGAGTAGAGCCTGGATCGGTCATAGACGAAGTTGTAGTCATCCTTGCCCTTGTTGTAGGTGAAGTAGCCGGCTTTTCGAAAGAGCTCCGGAACCGTGAGGACGCCCTCCGGGAGGCTGATCATGCCCAGGTTGGGGAATTTTCCCGCCGAATTATCCCTGGAGCTTCGATGGTTGTGGATGCCGAAGGTCGTTTGCATTGTGCCAGTAATGAGGGCTGACCGGGTGGCGGAGCAGACGCCAGCGGGCATATAGGCGCGGTCAAAACGAACTCCGTTGGCGGCCAGGGAATCTATCGACGGGGTTTTGATGATCGTGTCGCCGTAGCAACCCATCCAGTCGTTCATGTCCTCGACATAGAGCCAGAGGATGTTGGGCCGGCTGGTCTCGGCGGCATCAGAGATGCCGGCCAGGGAAAGAAAGAACGCTGTAATGAAAATCGACAGAAGAAACATGACTCCATCCTTTTTGAGAGATTGGGTTGGTTGATGTTGTGTCAAAAACCAGCCGTACCCTTATGCCCCGGAGCCGTTTCGGCCCAGGCTGCGAACTTCCGCTAATAATACAACAGGTCCCGTAAATGCCATATGGAGTAATACAGGGACCTTTCAGAAAGCCCTGAATGGCCGTATTTGACTTTAGGGGCAGATAGGGCGAGACTTCCTCATGCGCGTTATTTTCGCGCAAGGAAGGGCTCTATGAAGACGGACATACAGATTGAAAAGGCTACGCCTAAGCTGCCGATTTCTGAAGTCGCCAGCCGTCTAGGCCTGGGTGAAGATGACTATCTTCCCCATGGGCGACATATAGCCAAGCTGCCATATTCGCTTCTCAAGCAGGGCAAAAAAAAAGCCAGGGGGAAGCTTGTGCTGGTGACGGCAATGAGCCCGACTCCTTCCGGCGAGGGAAAGACGACGACATCCATCGGGCTTGCAGATGCGCTGAGCCTGACCGGACAGAAGGCCAGCCTTGCCGTTCGCGAGCCATCTCTCGGACCTTATTTCGGTATCAAGGGTGGAGGAACCGGGGGTGGGAAGGCGCAGATCGTACCGGCGGAGGATATCAACCTTCACTTCACTGGTGATATCGCGGCTGTGGCCAAATCAGCCAATCTCCTCGCCGCCTTGATTGACAACCATCTTCACCATGCGAACAAGCTTGGCATTGACCAGAGGCGTATTACCTGGAAGAGAGTGGTGGATCTTAATGATCGCGCCTTGCGCGACATCGTCATCGGGCTTGGTGGCCCCCTGCACGGGATCCCCAGGAAGGATGGGTTCTACATCGCTCCGGCAAGCGAAATTATGGCCATCCTCTGTATGGCGACCAGCTTTCCGGATCTCAGGAACAGGATCAAGAAGATCATCTTCGGCTATACGCATGACAGGAAGCCGCTTACCTGCGAGGACCTCGGTGTAGACGCCGCCATGTCGGTGTTATTGCGAGACGCTATTCTACCCAACCTCGTGCAGACTCTCGGGCACACTCCGACCTTTGTCCATGGTGGGCCTTTTGCAAATATCGCCCACGGGTGTTCGAGCGTGATCGCCAGCAGGCTGGGTTTGCAGATGTCGGACTTCCTCATCACCGAGGCTGGGTTCGGATCCGATCTCGGAGCCGAGAAATTTTTCAATTTGAAGTGCAGGCTGTCCGGGCTGCGTCCTGCTGTCGCGGTGATCGTGGCTACGCTCAAGGCAGTCGAATTTCACGGTGGCTACAGATCGGGCGGGGGCTGGGATAATCTCAGCCGACATATCGACAATGTTCGGCAGTTCGGTGTTACGCCTGTTGTGGCCATCAACCGGTTTCCGAATGATTCTCCAAGGACCCTGAATCGTCTTCGGAAGGCCTGTGAGAAGAAGCGTGTTCGTTGCGCGGTATCCGATGTCTATCGTAACGGCGGCGAGGGGGGAATTGAGCTTGCAAAGGAGGTCAAGGCGGCCGCGGCGCGGTCGGATTCGAAAAAGTTCAAGCTGCTCTATCCCGACAAGATGAAACTCAGAGAAAAGATCCAGACGATCGCCAGGAAGGTCTACGGCGCGCGCGGTGTGAACTACACCAAGGAGGCCTCCGGCCTGCTCGATCACTTTGAGGAGATGGGTTTCGGGAAATTGCCGATCTGCATGGCGAAGACACCCATGTCCTTTACCGACAACCCCACCCTTGTCGGAGCGCAAAAAGATTTCGATATCACGGTGACCAGCGCCATGCTTTCCGCCGGGGCAGGTTTCGTTGTCGCAATAGCCGGGAACGTGATTCCTATGCCGGGCCTCCCAAAGGTGCCGGCCGCCCTGAGGGTGAGGATTGACGACGAAGGCAATCTCATCGATATGGCCTGAGAGCGAAGTCGGGCAGAGAGAAGGAAGGTCACAGGGAGGCTTTCTTACCCTTTGTTCTTCCGCTCAAGATAGCCGCGAACAAAATCCTCGATTACGAGTTTTTTGATTCCGCTGGCCGTGGCGACCTTCTTTGTTCGATCTACCGGTATGTTCCAGCGCGTGCCGAGATAGAGAGACCACAGGCCCCATATACGGTTTCCGTTGGAGCCGTTGATCAGAACAGGCTTCTCGGCATCTGTGAGCAGCTTGATGAATCGGTCGGCCTGCGCGTCATCGAAGGTGTCAGGGCTGACGGGGAAATGCACAAAGGTAAGCTCGAGAGTTTTTATGTGAGGCTCCATCTCAAAGCCCAGCCCGCCGAATTCCCTGTCCATCCTGACATTGACGATGGTCTTGACCCCGTTGTCCTTGGCGAACTGGAAGTCTGGCTGAGGGAGCTGCCCGGTGAGGATGTAGTCTTTGCCTAATTCGAAACATTTTCCCCTTAGAGGAACAAGGGCCTCAGATTCTACGGGTGTGAGCAACGCATCGTTGAAGGGGGCTCTTTCGCCCTTCGATGGGGGGATCCTCGCCACTGCACAGCAGCCGTTAATGAGAAGGGCCGCGCCGATGGCCAGGGCTGTTGCGGGCAGGTCTTTGAAGGTACGTTTAAGGTCGGACTTCATCACAACTGGAGGCTCCTGATTCCCTTTAAGGTAAATTTTCACCGGCCTGAAATACCGGCAAGCGAGAGTATAAACTGACGCAATCCAGACCGGAAAGTCCTTTTGCTCTACTGTGACGGTCTTTGGGATCTGGATATTCAGTATTTGGCGGCATTGTTCAGTCCGGAGCGCTAATTAATCCGATGAACCCCTTTATCCCTTTCCCGGGGCCATCTATACTGACAACCGGAATGAAGTTTAACCCGGTGGATCCATCGATGATGAAATGGCCTCGACTCGCTACGCGATTGTGCTTCTTTTTTCACATCCTGCTGTTTGCATTTCCGCTGGCGGCCGAGGAAAAACTTTCTCCCCAGGAGCTCGAGTTTTTCGAGAATAAGGTTCGGCCGCTTCTCTCTGAGAAATGCTACAAATGCCATTCAGCCGGACGCAAGGAGCCGAAGGCCGAGCTCTACCTGGACACTCGCCAGGGCGTTCTGGCTGGAGGGGAGAGCGGCGCGGCCCTGGTTCCCGGGGATCCTTCAAAAAGCCTGCTGATCGAGGCGATCCGATATGAGAACCCGGACCTCCAGATGCCGCCGAAGAAGAAACTCTCCGCGGCTCAGATTGCCGTCCTGGAGAAATGGGTCCGGTTGGGAGCTCCTGATCCCCGCCTTGGAAAGAAGGTCGTCGCAAAAACGGATGATGAAGCCTTTGATGTCCAGGAGCGAAAGGAAGCTCATTGGTCCTGGAGGCCTGTTGTCAATGCAGTCCCTCCCGCTGTAAAAGACAGGGGCTGGCCGCGCTCCCCCCTGGACCAATTCATCCTCTCGAAACTCGACAAGGCGGAGCTGGAGCCGAACCCGGATGCTCCCAGGCGGACATTGATCAAGCGGACCTCTTACGCCCTTACGGGACTGCCGCCGAGCGCCGATGATGTGGAGCGATTCGTTGCGGATAAATCCCCCGGGGCTTTTGCCGCGCTTGTCGACAACCTCTTGAAATCTCCCCACTTCGGTGAGCACTGGGCCCAATACTGGCTGGACCTGGTACGGTTTGCCGAGACCAAGGGGCATGAGGCTGACTACCCGATCCCGGAGGCCTGGCGTTACAGGGACTATGTCATCAGGGGCTTCAATTCCGATGTGCCGTATGATCAGTGGATCATCGAGCACCTTGCCGGCGATCTCGTCAGGTCTCCCCGGATTGACCCCGAGCTCAGAACGAATGAGTCCATTCAGGGGACAGGTTTCTGGTACCTGGGAGAGGCGACCCACTCGCCTGTCGATATTCGCGGTGAGGAGTCTGAGCGCATCCATAACCAGATTGATGTTTTCTCAAAGACTTTTCTCGGACTGAGCCTTGGCTGCGCCCGCTGTCACGCGCATAAATTCGATGCGATCTCGCAGGAGGACTATTATGCGATGTACGGGTACATCCAGAGCTCCGGCTTCCAATTGGCCGATGTGCTTGAGCCTCTGCGGAAAAAGGAAATCGCCGTGGCGCTCCTCGGTTTGCGCGAGACCGAAGCTCGAAAAATAAACGCCTCATTCGCCAGGGGTAAGCGGACCCAGTTCGAGCGACTCCCGGAGTACCTGACGGCTGCCGCAGAGGTCCTGAAGCTTGGCCCGCTGGCGGGCGCTCCGGCGGGCGACTCCTCTGATATTATCTTCGAAGATTTTGAAAAACCCGGCTATGCCGGCTGGATGGTGAAGGGGCTCGCCTTTGGGGCCGGGCCGCGCAGCCAGGTGAACCTCCCCGATTATCAGGGCGACGTGGGGGCCAGGGGTAAGGGGTTTGTGAATTCCCATTCCTACACGGTCAAGGGGAAGATCCATGCCGGGGATGAGCTCATCGGCAGCATGCACTCTCCGCATTTCAAGATTGAGCGGCGTTTTATCAATCTCCTGGTCGGCGGGGGCTCACATAAGAACAGCACCTGTGTTGACCTGGTTGTAAACGGAAAGCCGGTAGCGTCAGTCGTCGGTCCGAATTTAAACAAGATGGTCGCCCGCTCAATGGATGCCAGCGCCTGGGCTGGAGCCAGGGCCCAGCTGAGAATCCTGGACAGCTCCAAGGGCGGCTGGGGCAATATCGGGGTTGATCATATTGTCTTCAGCAATAAAGCGGCAGCTGGCCCGGCTGAGGCCGGTGACGATGCAGGGCTGGCCGGCCGGATCGCCGATGTCGCGGGCAAGCGGAAGATTCAGCCGGATGTCCTGCGGAGAGTTGTGGCTCATGTCGAGAGAGCGAAGAAAGATGTCCACGACCCGCTCCACGTTTTCTCTAAGCTCTGCGGGGCTGAGAACAGCCAGGCGGCTGTAAAGGTGCGAGATTCGGTTGTCGATCAATTGCGCCGCGCGGAGGTGGAACACCAGGCGCGCCTGGCGGCCAGGAAGGTGGTCAGCAATGTGAAAAACGGAGAACGCAACTACACGAAGGTTGAGAGGAAGTGGGCTGAGCGAGAGGACCTGGTCGTTGACTATGATGATCCGGGTGCAGATGGGTGGATCGTCAGCGGCTATCGCTTTGGAGCCGGGCCCCTGCGCAGAGGCCAGCTGCTCATCGGCGATGAGGGGCGCCCCGTGAGAGGATATGTCGAGGTTGGGCGGGCCGATGCGGACGAGGCGTCGCGGAAATTTTACGGCCTGTTGCGCACTCCTACCTTTGAGGTTGTCGGCGACACCCTGTGGTACCGGGTGAGGGGGAGCTGCGAAGCCTTCCTCGCAGTTGATTCTCACAGAACGGTTCATGGGCCCCTTCACGGCGGGGTCAGGAAGAGGATCAAGGGGGATGCGAACACCTGGCGATGGCATTCGCATCCCGTCCGGAATTATCTCGGGCATCGGATTCATATCGAGTTTTCTAATTTCAGCGAGAGCTTCGCCGTGGCCCGGGTTGAGTTCAATGCCGGCACTCCTGTTGATGGTTCTCCGGTCAACCAGGTGGTGCTGAAGCATATTGCCGGGCTGAAGGAGCTCGGCATAGCGGGCGCGGCAGCGGCCTTTTCGAAGCAGTTGATCGCCAGCATGGAGGCTCTGGACCCTGGAGCTTCCGGAGTGGGGGGACGCGGTGGCCATGCGCGCCTCCTGAACTGGGCGATCGGGCGAGAAGACATGCTCGAGGCGCGCAGGCCTGGAGATCTTGAGAAGCTTGTCGCTGACTACAGGAAGAGCAGGTCAGAGCTGGAGAAAACCATACCTGGCACCCTCAGGACCCTCGCCATGCTCGATGGAAGCGGCGAAAATGAGCCCCTGCATATACGCGGGAATCACAAGAACAGGGCGAGGGAAAACGTACCGAGGTCCATACTCACCGCGCTGAGAACTCCCAGCGAGAAGCCGGGCGTCCAGGCCAGGGGCAGCGGCCGTCTCGAGCTTGCCGAGAGGCTGGTTGATCGAAAGAATCCCCTGGTGGCTCGTGTCATGGTCAATCGAGTCTGGCATCATCTCTTCGGCCGCGGCATTGTCGAGTCCTGCGATGACTTCGGAGTGATGGGCGCGCCGCCGTCTCACCCGGAGCTGCTTGACTGGCTTGCGCACCATTTCATGGAAAACGGCTGGTCTGTCAAGAATCTCATCCGGACCATCCTGTTGTCGAGGACCTATGGGATGTCGAGCTCCCCCCAGACGCGCGGCAGCGAGCTCGACCCACAGAACAGGCTGTTGCACCGAATGGGGATCATGAGGCTTCCGGCCGAGGCCATTCGCGACAAGGTCCTCGCCGTTTCCGGCCGCCTTGACCGCAGGCTTTTCGGTAAAGGGGTCATGGTTCACATCACCGAGTTCATGCGCGGAAACAGGAGCCCGGGCGGCAGCGGCCCGCTCGATGGTAACGGGCGAAGAAGCATCTATACCGAGGTCAGGCGCAACCACCTGCCGTCCATGTTGCTTGCGTTCGACCGGCCGGTTCCGTTCATGACCATGGGTAAGAGGGTGTTGTCTAACTCTCCGGCCCAGGCGCTGATTCTTCTGAACGATCCGTTTATTCATCAGCAGGTCGACATCTGGTCCAAGCGGCTGTTTGCCCAGAAGGGCCTAGGCGACAAGGCGCTGCTCGTGCAGGCCTACAATGAAGCCTTTCATCGTTCTCCCCGCGACGGGGAGGTCGCTGCCGCGCTTCAGTTCATAGCTGCGCAGGGAAAGCTATATGACAAGGACTCTCGCCAGCAGGCCTGGAGAGACCTCCTTCACACGCTGATGAACGTCAAAGAATTTATCTTTATCAATTAGAGCGGTTTTCACCACAAGGTTCGCCAGACAATGCATTGCCGAAGATATCTTGAGAGCCAGGTTACTCGCCGCCAGATGTTGCGGAACAGCTCCGTTGGCTTCGGCGCTCTCGCGCTGGATATGCTGATGGCGCAGGATTGCGCCGCCGAGGCCGAAGGGCCTCTTGCGCCCCGCAATACTCATTTTGCCGCAAAGGCCAGGAGCATCATCTTTCTGTATATGGACGGAGGCGTTTCCCAGGTAGACAGCTTCGATCCGAAACCGCGGCTCAACAAGGAGCATGGTAAGCCCTTCAGCCTGAAGATGGAGCCAACTCAGTTCAACAACATCGGGACCGTTTATCGGTCCCATTGGGGCTTCAAGAAATACGGTCAATGCGGGATGGATGTCAGCGGGCTCTTCCCTCATATCGGCACCTGCGCGGATGACCTGGCGCTCGTTCGTTCCATGACGGCGCCCTTTTCCGAGCACAATACCGCCAACTTTTTTCTTCATACCGGTTTTGGCGTACAGGGACGTCCCAGCATGGGGGCCTGGGCGACCTACGGCCTCGGAAGCGAATGCCGCGATCTTCCAGGCTATGTCGTGCTCAATGGCGGCCTGATTCCTTCCGGCGGCATGGACAACTTCAACAGCGGCTTCCTTCCAGCAGCCTACCAGGGCTCGATTTTCAAGGCCGGGAACAAGCCCCTGGCCAACATCCGCCGGCGGGAAGCCAGCGCGGCACTCCAACGATCCAAGCTGGCGCTCATGAAGAAGCTGGATTTCGGCGGCCTTGAAAATATTGGCCGGGTCGACAAGCTGGAGTCGGCGATTGCCAATTACGAGATGGCGTTTCGTATGCAGGCTGCCGTTCCGGAGCTCGTTGACATCAAGGGAGAGAGCAAGAAAATCCGGGGGCTTTATGGTCTCGAATCTTCTTATGGCCCGACCCGCTCTTATGGTCTTCAGTGCCTGATCGCAAGGCGGATGGTCGAGAAGGGCGTACGCTTCATTGAACTGACCTGCCCGCGAATCTCCGGGAATGACCGGTGGGATGCTCACGGCAATATTCGGAAAAATCATGGCGACAACGCCCGTGCGGTCGATCAGCCGATAGCCGGGTTGATCAAGGATCTCAAGCAAAGGGGCATGCTTGATTCCACCCTGATCGTTTTCACCGGGGAGTTTGGCCGGACTCCGTTTGCCCAGGGCAGCAATGGCCGGGACCACAGTCCTTTTGGTTTCTCTCTCTTTCTGTGCGGCGGCGGGGCCAGGGGCGGCGCCATCTACGGGGCAACGGATGATTACGGGTATCGCGCGGTCGAAAACAAGTGCGAACTTCACGACCTCCACGCGACGATGCTGCACCTCGCGGGGATGGATCATAAGCGGCTCACCTATCGCTTCAGTGGCCGCGACATGCGGCTGACCGATGTTCATGGAAACGTGCTGCACGACATCGTCGCCTGATCCGGGAGGGGGAGGGGCGTCGCAGGCGGCTTGAGCGGCCCGGCGTGTTCCTGCAATCTCTTGCCCGCCGAGGGCGGTTCTGGCAGTATGTGTGGCTCGCATATTTATCAACCAAACAGCAAGAGACCAGGGATATGTCAGCATTTCCAGAAGTCGAAAAAATTGTTTACGAGGGGCCGGATTCAAAAAACCTCCTGGCCTTCCATCACTACAATCCTGACGAGGTCGTAGAGGGCAAGACGATGCGCGAGCATCTTCGCTTCAGCGTCGCCTATTGGCATACCATGCGGGGGGCAGGAGCCGATCCTTTTGGTGTGGGAACCGCAATCCGTCCCTGGGAGGCCGAGAGCGATTCTGTAGAAAACGCCCTCAATCGGGTCCGGGTGGCTTTCGAGTTCATGGAAAAGCTTGGCGTCGGCTTCTATTGCTTCCACGACAGGGATGTCGCTCCTGAAGGAGCGACCCTGGCCGAGTCAAACTCCAACCTTGACCAGGTTGTGGCTCTCCTGAAGGAAGAGCAGGAGCGGACGGGGATCAAGCTGCTGTGGGGGACGGCAAATCTCTTCAGCAACCCCCGCTACGTTCATGGAGCAGCCACCAGCTGCAACGCCGATGCCTTCGCCTATGCAAGCGCCCAGGTGAAGAAGGCGATCGAGGTTACCAAGGAGCTTGGGGGGCAGAATTACGTTTTCTGGGGAGGCCGGGAAGGCTACCAGAACCTCTACAATACCGACCTCAAGCGGGAGGTCGATCACCTGGCGGCCTTTATGCATCTCGCGGTGGCCTACGCCAAGGAAATTGGTTTTGATGGGCAGTTCCTCTTCGAACCAAAACCCAAGGAGCCCACCAAGCACCAGTATGATTTTGATTCCGCCAATTGCATCAACTTCATAAGAAGCTACGGCCTCGAGGACCATATCAAGCTGAACATCGAGACCAACCACGCGACTCTCGCCGGCCATACGATGGAACATGAGCTTGAGTACGCTGGGAGCCAGGGTTTTCTGGGCTCCATCGATGCCAACACGGGCGACCTGCTGCTTGGATGGGACACCGACCAGTTCCCCACGGACATCTACCTGACGACTCGCTGCATGCTCTCTATTCTCAAGTATGGGGGCCTCGTGCCTGGAGGTATTAACTTTGACGCGAAGGTTCGGCGCGAAAGCTTTGAGCCGGTCGATCTTTTTCACGCCCATATTGGCGGGATGGACGCCTTCGCCCGCGGTCTCAAGATCGCAGCGGAGATTCGCGCTGAAGGCATCCTCGGTGGATTCGTAGCAGAGCGGTATTCCAGCTGGGATTCCGGCATCGGAGCTGAGATCGAAGGCGGGAGGGCCTCCTTCGCGTCTCTCGAACAGTACATGATCGAGAAGGGCGATGTGGAGCCCAATGTGAGCGGGCGCCAGGAGATGCTCGAGAATCTCATCAATACCTATCTCTGATGGGGTTCGAGTACCTGATTACTGGCGGCCAGGGTTTTTTCGGCGCCTGGATAGCAAGACGGCTGCTGGAAGAAGAGGCATCCTTTATCCTGACCGACCTCCAACCCGATGACCGGGTGCTTCGCCAGGTGCTTAGCCAAGAGGAGATAGGCTCGCTCAACATCAGGTTTGGCGATATCAGCTCTGGTGATTTTGTCCAGGAGCTCGTAGAGGAGGTTCGGCCAGCCAGGATCATTCACCTGGCCGGACTCCAGGTTCCTGCCTGCAAGTCGGATCCCGTTCTCGGGGCGCGGGTCAATGTCACGGGGACACTCAATGTCTTCGAGGCGGCCAGGCGCCAGGAGGGCGGGGTCGGCTGTATCGTCTACGCATCGAGCGCGGCTGTGGCAGGCCCCCAGGAAGATTACCATGGCAAGATTGCCGACACTGCGGCTCATTCTCCCAGGACCCAATACGGCGTCTTCAAGCTTTGCAACGAGGGGAACGCCAGGCTCTACTGGCAGGAACACGGCCTTCCAAGTGTGGGGCTCCGGCCGTTGACCGTCTACGGGGTTGGGCGCGAGGTGGGCATCACGAGCGGACCTACCAAGGCTATTCGAGCCGCTCTTCTTGGAGAAGAATTTACGGTCCCGTTTTCCGGGGTTACCGGCTTCAACTACATCCAGGATATCGCCGATGATTTCATCGGTGTCTCGAAGAAACACGGGGCTGGAGCTCTCGCATTGAATACCCCCGGTGAGATTCATGATGTCAGGGAATTTCTCGATCTCGTTGAAGCCGAGGTCCCCGGGGCGGCCAACCGGCTGCATTGTGAAGGAGACCCCGTTCCGGTCGGGTGGGATTGCAGCGAAGCAGGCCTCGAGGCTCTCCTCGGGGATGTACCGCATACGCCCATCAGGGACGGGATCAAGGCCACGATCAGCGAGTTCGAAAAGTTGAAGGCTCGAGGGCTGCTAAGTGCCTGACAGCTCAGGGGAGGGTTGTGGAACCCACCAGGAAGCGATCAACCTCCCTGGCTGCCTCACGGCCTTCGTTGATCGCCCAGACCACCAGGGACTGACCCCTCCTGCAGTCTCCCGCGGCGAAGATTCCCTCGATGCTGGTGGCATACCTGCCGTAGTCGGCTTTGAAGTTGCTGCGGTCGTCGGTCTCAATCGCAAGCTTGTTGACGAGGGTCTCTTCAGGTCCCAGGAAGCCCATTGCCAGGAGGACGAGGTCCGCCTTGAATTCTTTTTCGCTGCCTTCAACCTCGTTCATCTGGAAGCGGCCTGATTCGCCCTTCGTCCATTCCACCTGGATGGTTCGAATACCTTTCACCTCTCCAGCTTCTCCGGAGATGAATTCCTTGCTGAGAATGCAGTATTCCCTGGGGTCCTCTCCGAATTTCGCTTCAACCTCGGCATGACCGTAATCCACCCGGAAAATTCTCGGCCATTGCGGCCAGGGGTTGTCCGGGGCTCGATCTTTCGGGGGCCTGGGCAGCAGCTCAAAGTTGACAAGGCTGCTGCAGCCATGGCGCATGGAGGTCCCAATACAATCCGTGCCCGTGTCCCCTCCGCCGATAACGATGACGTCCTTGTCCTTGGCGGAAATGTAGTTTCCGTTCTCGAGGCCGGAATCAAGCAGGCTGCTCGTGTTCAGGGTCAGGAACTCCATCGCGAAATGGATGCCATCGAGCTCTCTTCCAGGGATGGGAAGATCTCTTGGGGTGGTCGCTCCGCAGCAGAGGACGGTGGCGTCGTTGGCGTTCCGGATCTCCTCGACGGCGACATTCTCGCCGACATGGGCGTTGGTGATGAACTCGACCCCTTCTTCCCGGAGAAGATTCACCCGGCGGTCTACAGTCCCCTTGTCGAGTTTCATATTGGGGATACCGTACATGAGCAGGCCGCCGATTCGATCTGCTCTCTCGTAGACTGTGACGAGGTGCCCAGCCTTGTTGAGCTGGGCGGCGCAGGCCAGTCCGGCCGGGCCGGAGCCGATCACGGCAACCTTTTTTCCTGTTCGTTCGGCCGGCGGCTGCGCCTTGATCCAGCCTTCGGCGAACCCTCGGTCAACAATAGCGTTTTCGATGTTCTTGATGGTCACGGCGGGATTGGTGATCCCGAGGACACAGGCGCCCTCGCAGGGCGCCGGGCAGACCCGGCCGGTAAATTCAGGAAAGTTGTTCGTCTTGTGGAGCCGGTCGAGGGCCTCTCTCCAGCGGCCGTGGTAGACGAGGTCGTTCCATTCCGGGATCAGGTTGTCTACCGGGCAGCCTGTCCCTGACTGGCAGAAAGGAACGCCGCAATCCATGCAGCGGGCGCCCTGTGTTTTAAGGTGAGCTTCGGGTACCTCGACGAGAAACTCCTCGTAGTTTTTTACCCGCTCGGCCGGATCGGTGTAGGGGACCGTTTCCCGGTTGAACTCTTTGAAGCCTGTTACTTTACCCATATCAGCAGCTCGCTTAAATCAGGCGCCGGAGCCCGCCTTGGCCTTGTTTTCTTCGAGGACGCGTTTGTAGTCGACGGGCATGATCTTGACAAATTTCGGGAGGGATTCATCCCAGCTTTCGAGTATCCGGGAGGCTGCGGAGGAGCCGGTGAGCTGCTGGTGCTTTTCGATCAGACCTTTCAGCTCGGCAATGTCCTCGTCGGCCTCAAGCTTCTCGAGGACAACCATTCCAAGGTTGCAGCGGGTTATGAAATCGCCATCGATGTCGAATGCGTAGGCGATTCCTCCACTCATTCCCGCCGCAAAATTCCTTCCAGTTGGGCCAAGGATAACGACCCGGCCGCCAGTCATGTATTCGCATCCGTGATCGCCAACGCCCTCGATGACGGCGTGGGCTCCGGAATTTCGAACGCAGAATCTTTCAGCGGCGCGGCCGCGGAAATAGGCCTCTCCGCTGGTCGCTCCGTAGAGGACCACGTTGCCTACAATGATGTTCTCTTCGGCTTCAAATGTTGAGGCGCGCGGGGGGTAGATGACCACCCGGCCGCCGGACAGTCCCTTGCCGACATAATCATTAGCATCCCCTTCAAGCTCGAGCGTAACTCCGCCGGCAAGAAAAGCGCCAAAGCTCTGGCCGGCGGAGCCGGTGAAGCGGATGTTGATGGTGCCGTCGGGGAGGCAGTCTTTTCCCTGGGACTTGGCGATCTCGTTGCTGAGGATGGTTCCAACGGTGCGGTTGGTGTTGATGATCGGCAGCTCGAGGTCGACGCGTTCGGCGTTTTCAATGGCGTCCTTGCAGAGCCCGAGGAGTTCCTGGTCCAGTGCATCTTCAAGACCGTGGTCTTGCGCGACAGTGCAGTAGACGCCAACTCCCTCGTGCGGTTTTTCCGCCGGGGTAAGCAACGGGGTGAGGTCGAGGCCGTCGGCTTTCCAGTGCTCGATGGCGGCGTCGGGTCGAAGGCACTCAACATGCCCGACCATGTCGTTGACGGTGCGGAATCCCAGGCTCGCCATGTGCTCCCGGGTTTCTTCAGCAACCATGAAGAGGTAGTTCACGACATGCTCGGGCAGACCCGTGAAATTTTTGCGCAGCTCGGGGTCCTGGGTGGCGATGCCGACCGGGCAGGTGTTCAGGTGGCATTTCCGCATCATGATACACCCGAGTGTAATCAGGGGGGCCGTGGAGAAGCCAAACTCCTCCGCCCCAAGAAGAGCGGCGACCGCTACATCTCGACCTGTCTTGAGCTGTCCGTCTGTCTGGAGAACGACGCGTGACCGGAGGTCGTTGAGGACCAGGGTCTGGTGGGTTTCGGCAATTCCAAGCTCCCAGGGGAGGCCTGCATGCTTGATGCTCGTGAGGGGAGACGCGCCGGTCCCTCCATCATGGCCGCTGATGAGGATGTGGTCCGCGTGGGCCTTGGCTACGCCGGCAGCGACGGTGCCTACGCCGACTTCGGAAACCAGCTTTACGCTGACTCGAGCTTCTCTGTTGGCATTTTTCAGGTCGTGGATCAGCTGGGCGAGGTCCTCGATCGAGTAGATGTCGTGATGGGGCGGGGGGCTGATCAGCCCGACTCCGGGTGTTGAATAGCGGGTCCTGGCAATGATCTCATCGACTTTATGCCCCGGCAGCTCACCTCCCTCGCCGGGCTTGGCGCCCTGGGATATCTTGATCTGCAGCTCATCGGCGTTGGTGAGGTACCAGATCGTCACTCCGAAGCGACCTGATGCGACCTGCTTGATGGCCGATCTCCTGGAGTCTCCATTTTCCAGCGGAACGAAACGTTTCGGGTCTTCCCCGCCTTCGCCGGTATTTGATTTGCCGCCAAGCCGGTTCATCGCCACGGCCAGGGTCTCGTGGGCTTCCGCGGAGATGGAGCCGAAGCTCATGGCGCCGGTGCAGAATCTCTTCACGATTTCGCTGGCGGGCTCGACCTCATCAACCGGTATGGGGCCGGGGCCGGATTCGGGGTCGAATTTGAGCAGTCCC
>CAUZHA010000090.1:0-18842 GCA_963579555.1 Planctomycetes bacterium UBA1146 | reverse complement strand
TCTCCTCTTTGGATGCCCACTTGTTGAACGGCGGAATGGTCAATCCAGCGCCGATGGCTTTAACATCATGCTGCGGGTTGTAGCTCGATGTCCCCCTGGCAAACCCGAGGGCATACCACATCGCGGGGTCGCTCTCACCGAGAGGTGAGTTATCAGGATTCCAGACGTCATCGTCAATGAACACCTTGCGCAGCTCATCAAAGACCCGGGGGCCTTCGCGAAAGAAGACCACGCTGATATCACGGCGCTGGTTGACCGCCTGCATGCGGGCCAGATTAAAAATATTACCAAACTGGCCCCTCACTCCCTCGAGCTGACGGTTCTTCATGAAATCGACAATCGTCGGTCCCATGATTCCCGAGGCCATGATGATGATCGCGACCACGACCATCAATTCAATCATCGTAAAACCTTCGCGAGAGCGGGTCTCGTTGTCCCTTTTCAACTGATTAGAACTCATTGTAGCTCTCGTCCTCTTCCTCTGAAGATTCCTCCTCCACACGAAGATCCTCGTCTTCAGCGGCGTCCCGCATACCAAGGGACCAGATCTCGTAATTGGAATCAAAGCCCACCGTAAACCTCCAACGGGCGTAATCGGAATCAGGATCGCTCGCCGGGTCATCCGCAGGGGTATTTCTGCTACTGGTCAGGTTGTCGTAGTGAATGGGCTCTCCATGCCCATCGATGATGTAGACGATGCCTTCTTCATCCCTGAGGTCGGCTTTTTCAAACTTAGCCACGGGCTCCCGCTTGTCCTCCTGCATCTCCCCCGCGATAAAGGTTCGCTCAAACACATCGGAGGTCAGCTGATGATAAAGAGCCGCCGAGCCCTTGAGCACCTTGCCCTTGATCTCCACCGCCGTATCGAGCCCATCCTCAGGCAAGGTCCCTTTTTTCCGGTAGTAGTCGGCGATATACAGGTTCAGCCGCTCGACGAGAGCCTTTGTAGCCTCGTCCTTAGCCTGCTTCTGGATCGAACCCATGGCGATCAGCACCATTCCGGCCAGAACTCCTATGATCGACATGACGATCAGGATCTCTATAAGCGTAAAACCGGAGCTTCTGTGCCCCGGGCTCAAAATGAGACTCGAGCCTTTCTCAGGAGTTCGAGATGTCATCATTGTCTTCTTCGTCTTCAGCCTCATCGCCCAGGACCGTTCCATCCTCTCCATCCGGGCCCAGGGAATAGAAATCACAGCTGCGGGGATTCAGCATCCAGGTCTGGGATTTTCTCCCCCTATTGCAACGGTAGATATAGGCATTCCGCCAGGCATCGGTGTAGTACTTCTTCACCCTGGGATCGTCCCGCTCACCGCGAGTCGCGGGGATCCAGCGATCCTGAGCTTCATCGGTATCTTCATCCCAGTCAGCATCCTCGACAACGATCCGGTCGTTGGTCAGCTTCAGGTAGGGCGCGCTTCGTCCGCCCGGCCCCCTCGGTTTCGGATCACCCAGCAGCCGGTTGTAGAGAGCCGGAAACTGGTTGTCATCGGAGGTAATCTTTTCCGCCTCGATTCCCGGATAGATCTTCTCATCGGTCTGGTATCTGTCAATCGCCTGGGTGAACTGGGAGACCTCGGTTCGCGTCTGGGCCTGCCTGGTCTTTTCCTGGACGACACGGATACCGGCAAAGCTCATCGAGGCGAGGATGGCGATGATACTGATGACGATCAGCACCTCGACAAGGGTAAAGCCCTGCTCCAACTGTCCACGCGGGGCTACCGCGAAACGCCTGAAAGTGAAAGACTTCTGCTCCATGCCTGGCTCCTGAAGAATAAATTTTCTGACCTGAAATAAAGAACCGAAGCAAACCTGCAACGGTCAAAACAGGCGACAACCCGGGAAAAGCCCCCGGCCTCGAACCGCAATTATCCAGCAGATACTCAACTGGACCAGCAGAATCGCGATCTCTGCCGCCTGTCAAAAAAACGAACACCCTGAAACCTCATCCACCGACGA
Organism: Planctomycetes bacterium UBA1146; assembly: GCA_963579555.1. GTDB lineage: Bacteria > Planctomycetota > UBA8108 > UBA8108 > UBA8108 > UBA8108. The sequence continues at coordinate 16,883 of CAUZHA010000090.1, read as the reverse complement.
CCACAGGCTTCCCGAATCACTCTCCATGGAAGCTGGTTCCGCAAGGAACAGGGTCGAACGGCAGAACGGGGTGAAGCCGTAAAGTATAATCCTCGAACACTTTAATGGCAAACAACACCCCCTTCAAGCACTGGCACTTGAAGCTTGTTACGGAGCTATGTAGGTAGACGACTCCCAGTCCCATCCCGTTGCCACTGTTCACACAAAAGAATGAGGAAATCGAGCACCTCTAAATGCCCCCTGGCCTGCGAGAGCACTGAAAACGGCCTTATTCCCCAGGGCCCGGAGGCGGCGGCCTGCTTTCCTCATCCACCCTGAGAACGATTCTGGCTGCCGTCTTTTCCCCGCCCTCACTCTCCCCATATTTTTCGTGGAGTTGCTCCACCTCTTCAGATGTGAGGAACTGTTCTGCCCATCGGGTAAATTCCGTGCTGTTCTCGTATTCCGGCTGAAAAGGATGGTCCAGGGCTTCCTGTCCCAGGTCCTCCGGAGATTTCCTCCTTTGAGCTGAAGACCAGGCGGACCATTTCTTCAGATAATGAGCCATCATCCACGCAAGCAAGCCGAAGAAAGTTCCAAACCCAACCAGGACGTGGACGAGATTCGCAGCCAGAGAATCATTTAGATGTTCCCCGTTGGATAAGAGTATGAGCCCCAGGGGAACAGCTACGACGAACGCCAAACCAACAAAAACAAACAGTCCATTCTTCCATGGCAACGTTTCGCCGGGACAGAACATCGAGGAGAAGCCGCAGGCCTTACAGTTATAAAGCCACGTCGTGCCGTTCCTTGTTTTCTTGACAACAATGTCAAACGTATTGTGCGCCTTACAGTCAGGGCACCAATAGGCCTTGGGGTTCGGACTGCAGTGGTTGATTTCAGGCAGGTTCTTCATCTTGACCGCCGTTACCTAGCGAGTTCTCATCCCATCCGCGCCATCCAATGACTTTGTTTTCATTGCCGGCAGGAAGAGTTAACCGGGCAACCGCCGGGCCTCAGCCGAGGAAGTATTCCTCGATAAAGCCCGTGTTGACCTTCCCTGCCACGAAATTGAGATGCTTGAAGATGTCCTTGGCCAGGGGAATCGTCGTTGCGATCCCCTCGATAACGAATTCATCCAGGCAGCGCCTCATGCAGTTGATCGCCTCTTCACGCGTTTGCTGGTAAACGATCAGCTTGGCGATCATGGAATCGTAATTCGGCGGAACCGTATAACCAGCGTAGACATGGGTATCCAGCCGAACACCGTATCCGCCAGGCGCCCTGAACTGCTCTATTTTCCCGGGGCAGGGCCTGAAACCATCAGCTGGATTCTCCGCATTGATACGGCATTCGATCGAGACCCCCTTCATCTTGATATCATCCTGGGTCATCCCCAGCCGCTCACCGCTCGCAAGACGAATCTGCTCCTTGATCAGGTCGATTCCAGTGACCATCTCGGTAACCGGATGCTCAACCTGGATGCGGGTATTCACCTCGATGAAGTAGAAGTTGAAGTCTCTGTCGACGATAAACTCCACCGTGCCGGCATTGGTATAGCCGGCGGCTTTCACCAGCTTCTTCGCCGCAACTCCCATCTCGTCCCGAACCTCCGGAGGCAAGCCCGGCGCGGGCGACTCCTCGATCAGTTTCTGATGCCTGCGCTGGAGGCTGCAATCGCGCTCGCCAAGATGGATCACCTCGCCATGGTTATCAGCGAGGATCTGGATCTCCACATGGCGGGGCTTCTCTACGTACTTCTCGAGATAAACATCGGGGTTATTGAAGGCCGTCTCGGCCTCGAGCTTCGCCTGCGAATAGCCGGTCTTCAGGGTGATGTCATTGTGGGCGACCCGCATACCCCGGCCGCCGCCGCCGGCTACCGCCTTCACAATCACGGGGTAGCCGATCTCCTGGGCGATCTTGAGAGCTTCATCTTCGTTCTCGAGGATACCCGTTGAGCCCGGCACGCAAGGCACTCCTACCTCCCTGGCGAGCTCTCGTGCCTTGCCCTTGTCGCCAAGAAAGGCGATGGCCTCAACACCGGGACCGATGAACTCGATATGAGATGACTTACAGATCTCGGCGAACTGGACATTCTCTGCAAGAAAACCGTACCCGGGATGGATCGCATCCACATCCTCTACCTCGGCCGCAGCGATGATCCGCGAGATGTCCAGGTAGCTCTGCTGGCTTGGACCCGGCCCGATACAGACCGTCCGATCAGCCAGGTCAAGGTAGCCTGCACCCGAATCGGCCACCGAGTGAACGACAACCGATTCAATTCCCAGCTCCCTGCAGGCGCGCAGGATACGAAGGGCAATTTCGCCACGATTGGCGATGAGTATCCGAGAGAATTTCTTCACGAGATCTCGATCTTGAACAGGGGCTGATCGAATTCAACCGCGCTGCCATTTTCGACAAGAATCTCACGAACGACCCCGCTGGCTCCGGCGGTGATCTCATTCATGACCTTCATCGCCTCCACGATGCACAGAACGGTATCCTCATCGACTCGATCCCCCTCGATGACAAACGGATCGGCCTCAGGGCTCGGTGAGCGGTAGAAGCTCCCTACGAGCGGAGAGGGAACCTTGTACAGATCATCATCTTCTTCAGCGGCCTCCGGGTCACCCCCAGCATCGGACCCTGGAGCTGCAGCGGAAGACAGGGCCGGAAGAGCGCCCTGGATTGTCACGGGAGCGGCTGAGAGATGAGGCTCGGTCTTGCGAAGACGTATCTTCTGACCTTCCTCTTCGAGCTCCACCTCAGCGAGGTCATGGCTCTTCATCAGATCCAGGAGGCCTTTAAGTTCCTTGACGTACTTGGGGAGATCCATAGCGAAGCATCCCATTGCCGTCTACAGCTGAATCAGCTGTGCGACATTTGTCATAAGTGTCTATTTTAAAATATCTTACAAATTACAATGCGGGCAGAATTTTAGGCATCGACCATGATATTGTCAAGTGAATTCCCGGTCTCAGAAGCCCGGTAAAAGCCGGATAGGCCTCCCATGACAGCCCTGTCGCCGTTTGAGGTCAGTTATCCGGATTCTCCAGGATGTCATCGCCAGGCTCAACCTCCGAGCCAGGCTCTCCAGCCTGCTCCTGGACTTCCTCCCCGCCAGGAGCCTCTTCCGCTTTCGCCTTACTGGCCAATTCAAGCTTCTCAAGCTCGCCCTCAGCCAGTTTGATATCGGCAAGAAGTTCCCTCACCGCCGGATCCTCGAGCTTATAGGGCGGATCGCCCATGCCGCGCAATTCCTTGTCCACCACCCGGCCGAGCTCTTCTCTCGCCTGGCGAAGTCTGCGACGCCAATCCTGTTTGTCCAGGATCGCCTCGCCCTTCTCGCCGATCGAAGACCCGATGTCCCGAGCTTTCTGCAGGCCATCACCAACGCTGCGCCCGACCTTCTCCCAGAATGAACCAGCCATAGCTACCATCGCCTCTCGAAATCGAAGGAGTCAAAAACGATAAACACAGCTTCAGCAAATAACGAACGCCTGTCAAGCTATCAAACCGATCAGGGCGAGAAGAGCGCGAACCTATTCGCTCTCCTGCAGCTTGCAGGTAACGATCTTCTCTTTTCCATCCCGGATGATTTTAACCTTCACCCGGTCACCGCTCTTGAATTTCTCGAGCGCGTTCAGCAGATCGTCTTCGTCATCCACGATCTCACCCGCGACGCCTATGATCACATCACCCAGGGCGATCCTTCCGTTCCCGATCTCTCGAATGCCCCGCAGCCCGGCCTCCGCCGCGCCCGAACTCTTCGCAACGTTTCGAATCACCACACCTCTTTCGATGTCCAGGTAGCGAGCCTGTTCGTCACTGAAAGAATAGACCCCCAGGGCGGGACGCCTGACCTTGCCGAACCGAATGAGCTGACCGACAACCCGGCTGACCGTATTCACAGGAATTGCGAAGCCTACACCGGAGTTGCTCCTGCTGTCGCTGATGATGGTCGTGTTGACCCCGACCAGTTGACCGCTCGAATTGAGCAGGGGGCCGCCTGAGTTTCCCGGGTTGATGGCCGCGTCGGTCTGGATCGCGGAGGTGATCGTCCGCCCGGTGAGCGAACGAAACTCCCGGCCAAGAGCGCTGATGATTCCCTTGGAGAGGCTCCTGTCGAGCCCGAAGGGATTGCCGATCGCCAGGGCCATCATCCCCACCTTCAGGCTGTCGGAGCGGCCAACCGACAGCGGATAGAGACTCGCTGCGGATACATCCACCTTCAAGACCGCCAGGTCCTTGTCCATCGCGACTCCCACCACCCTGGCCCGGTAGCTGGTCTTAGAGTCGAAGCTGACGATGATAGAGTCCGCCCCGGCAATCACATGGTAGTTGGTGACGATATGGCCCTTCTTATCCCAGACAAAGCCGCTGCCGCTTCCCTGGGAAACCTCGCGGCTGGTATTGAAGAAGAAGCCGCGCTTGATGGCTGCATTGGTGATAAATACGACCGACCGCGAGGCCTTCTCGAAAAGCTTCACCAGGTGCTCTTCCTCCGGGCGCAGAGCCGACTGGGCCGCCGCCGAGGGGAGAACCGTCAACCCGCCGAAGAGGTCCTCAACAGGCGCCACGCTGGATATAGCGCCGCAAAAAAGGATCACAAAAAATAAGCCCCCCGTCCCGGCGAGCGTGACAAATTTTCCCATAGCCGATCTCCGATTCTGTTCCATTCTGACTGCCTGTTATTGACTTGTTTTTATTCTAATGCGAACCGTTCCTAAAACATCAGGGTTGACAGTTTTTTCCTGAGAGAAGACCGAGACAAGCTCACTGGCTCGAGAAGCACCGGGAGCAGTTGCGCTTCGATCTTTACGCCGCGTGCTGATAAACTGGCAGACCTGCCCGCAGGTAACCAATCCAATAAACGGACCAAGGCGATGTACCTGGCTGACCTGACAACCACGGATGTAGACAAGCTCGACCGGCGGCTGCCGGTGGTCATTCCCTTCGCCGCGATTGAGCAGCACGGCCCCCACCTGCCGACAGGAACCGACACCTTCATCACCGAGGGTCTGCTGCGACGGCTCGACGCTCGGAACCCCGACAACATCCTCTGGCTCCCTGTGCAGAGGTTCGGATCCTCTTCCCATCACATGCCCTTCAGCGGAAGCCTGACCCTGACCAGCAGGACCTTTCTCGACACGGCGCGAGAGCTGGTGGAGTGCTTCTTTGCCCACGGCTTCACGCGCTTCATCCTGCTCAACGGCCATGGCGGGAACCAGGCCCTGCTGAACGTCGCGGTGCAGGAAGCGCGCCTCGGAGCCGGGAACGTGACTGCGGATGGAGCTCGCTCCGACATGAAGATCATCCACGCCACCTACTGGGTTCTTGCCGCCGAACGATTTGGAGAAATTCGCGAATCAGCTCCGGGCGGCATGGGACACGCGGGAGAGATGGAGACCTCGGTGATGCTGGCCCTGCACCCTGGGCTGGTCAGGACAGATTCCCTCGAGCCTGATGGGGAAGAGCAGCGCTGCAGGTTTGATCACAAGGACATGCTCGAGCCCGGCCAGGTCGGACAATTCCGCCTCTGGAATGAGTGGTCGACCAAGGGCGTCATCGGCGACCCGACCGTGGCCAGCGCCGAGAAGGGCGAGCTCTTTATCGAGGCGGCGGTGGACTCCATCTCAGAACTGATAGAGGAATTCAAGGCCGGACGTATCGGCTGAGGCTACCTGCATGACGAAAGCAAGGCGGCTGCAGGTCCAGGGCATCGACCATATCCTCGTCGTGTCGAGCGACCTCGACAAGACACATCAGTTCTACTGTGAGCTGCTCGGGATGGAGCTGATGCCCAGGCCCGATTTCTCCTTTCCCGGGCTCTGGTTACAGGCGGGAAAAACCCAGGTTCACGTCACCCTGGCGGGCGCCGACGCGGGCACGCCGGGCCCGGGTGAATTCACCGGAAAATACCCGGCCCAGGGTTCCCACATCGCCTTCGAGATAGAGGATGCCGCGGACGCGGCGGCTCACATCGAGTCCCTCGGAATCCCCATTGTCGCCGGCCCCTACCTGCGTCCGGATGGCCCCCTCCAATTCTACATCCGCGACCCCGATGACTATCTCATCGAGCTCTTCAGCCGCTGACAGACGGAAAGCTCAGGCCAGGATACCCTTGATCACCTCGGAATGCTTGACGCCGGTGAGCTTGCGATCGAGCCCGCCGTAGAAATAGGTCAGGCTCTCATGGTCGAGACCCATGAGGTGAAGAATCGTGGCATGAAGGTCCCTGATGTGATGGCGGTTCTCGACCGCCTCATGCCCGATCTCATCGGTGGCCCCGTAGCTGGTGCCGGGCTTGATTCCAGCACCGGCAAACCAATAGGTAAAGCCCTTGGGATTGTGATCACGGCCATGGTTGTTTCCCTGGGAGACCGGCTGGCGTCCAAACTCACCTCCCCAGACCACCAGGGTATCCTCCAGGAGACCTCTCTGCTGCAGATCGGTCAGCAGCGCCGAGATCGGCTTGTCGATCTCGGGGCAGTGAATGTTCAGGTTCTCCTCCACTCCGTGATGCGCATCCCAGTTCTGCTGCTGGTGACCGCCGCCATGGTAGATCTGGACGAAGCGCACCCCTCTCTCAACCAGGCGCCGGGCGACCAGGCATTGCCGGGCGAAGGGAGCCGGGCCGACGGAGAGCTTATGCGACGGCTTCGGATCATAGACCCCGTAGAGCTCACGCGTCTTGTAGGATTCCTCCTCCAGGTTGAGAGCCTCCGGAGCCGTCGTCTGCAGCTGGAAGGCCAGCTCGTAGCTCGCGATCCGGGCCTGCAGCTCGGAGTAGCCGGGACGGCCGGCGAGGTGGCTCGCATTGAGCGCGTTGATGGTGGAGATCCTGTCGCGCTGAATCGCGGGAGCCACATCAGAGTTGGGGCTGAGATTCAGAATCGGATCGCCGCCGGAACGGAACAGGGTACCCTGGTAGGCGGCGGGCATATAGCCGCTGCCCCAATTCGGAGCTCCCGAAACCGGTCCTCCCCTCGGGTCGAGCATTGTCACGTAGGCGGGCAGGTTCTGGTTGACCGTCCCCAGGCCGTAGGCGAGCCAGGAACCGAGCGAAGGATGTCCCTGGATAACCTGCCCGCAGTTCATCTGCAGCAGGGCTGAGCCATGCGCAAAAGAGTCCATGTAGAGAGACTTGACGACAGCCATCTTGTCCATGTGACCGGCGATCCCTGGAAGCGCATCGGAGCACCAGAGGCCCGACTCGCCACGCTGCTTGAACTCGCGCCTCGAGCCGAGCAGCTTCTGTTTCTGGACACTCCTGCGGCGGATCTCGACATTGACCGTCTTGCCGTCGTTCTTCTGCAGGTAGGGCTTGTAATCAAAGAGATCCATCTGCGACGGACCGCCGTACATGAAGAGAAAGATGCAGCGCTTGGCCTTGGGGGCAAAGTGCGGCTGCCTGGGGGCCAGGAGATTCAGCTCACCATCCCCGGCGCCTTCAGCGTGGACGTACTTCCTGAAGAACCCATCCTGCTGGAGCATGGCCGCCATGGCGATGCCGGTAAAGCCAGCGCCGGCCTCCCACAGGAACTCGCGCCGGGTGCGGCCGCAGAACTGGCTCCCGGAGGGGCAGGCTCCTTTTCTCGTCGCTCTAGAGGAATTGGAATGCATTTCAGCTTGCTCCGGGCCGCCCTACGGGCGCTTCCCGCTCAGCCTTGATGATGTTTCGGCTCTCGGGGTCGATCTCTCAATCAATATAAACGAACTCGTTCAGATTTAGCAGCACGAGACAGAAAGAATGAAACGCCTGGCGGCGACTGAGAATCAAGGCCGCGCCCAGGTCCTTCTTCTCGAGCTCCTCCGGGGCGGCGGAAATCCACGTTTCCCCGGTAATGTCAGCGGCTGTTTCCTGGCCAGCCGTCCTGCTCACAAGCGCCGCCAGTCCGACCGGCGCCTCTCGTGAGCTAAGGCCGACCCTGTCGCCAAGCTCGGCTGGCTTCTCAACGGAAGCCTGCAGCAGCGGCTTCTCCTCATCCCGGGAGCCGGGTCCAACCCAGACCTTTACATCCTGCCCCTCCACAGCCACCCTGATACGATACCAGGTCCTCGTATCAAGCTTGAGAGCTTCCGATTTCACGATGATGGGCTCCTTGTCGCCGTGGCGGCGAAGCTCGATTCGATCTTCGCGAGGATCCAACAGGAGCTCGAGCCCGGAATACAGGTCCCCCTTGCTGACGCCGCGGAAATAGATCGAGGCCCCCGCTGAATTGGACTGCAGGAAGAGCTCGGCGGACAGCTCGCCATTCGTCAGCCGAAGCGTCTTGTGGAGCGCGAAAGGACGTCTCTGCGGATCGACCCAGTCGATATTGTCTCCGGCATCGTACCAGCGCCCCCGGAAGTACTCCCAGCCGGCCGCCGGGCCTTCGAAAAAGTTCGAGGGCTTCTGGGTATTCTTGAACCCGCGCTCGATAGCATCGGGGACTCCGGGCCTGAAGGTCGAGCGCGCCCGCCTGCCGGCAAAGGCCTTCTCCTGGCGCTCGATGAAGTCGAGGCTCTTCTCTACCTCCGCGGATTCCGGGTCCCGCGACAGAACCACCTGGTAGGCCCGCCTGACAAAGGCCTCTGCATCGGCGCCCATCTCGGCAACCAGGCGACCGGCAAAGACCGCGGCCTGCCAGTCAAGGAAGGCGCTGTTGAGCAGCATCAGGGCCTGCGGAGCGACCGTGGTCACTGTCCGCACTGCAAGCGGCTGGGCCGTATTGGTATAATCAAACCCCTCGATCAGGGGCATCAAGGTTCCTCGCTTGGTATAGATGTAGACGCTGCGGCGAGACTGCTCCTTCCTGCTTGACACTCCCCAGCCCCAGCCCGGACGAGAACCTCCGGCTATGACCTCGCGCCCGAGCTTCGGAAAGAAGCCGCGGCCGCCCATCTCGGGGTTCAACCCGCCGCCGACAGCGAGAATCGAGTCACGAATCGCCTCGGCCTCGAGGCGCTTCATGTTCTGGCGCCAGAAGAGCTCGTTGGAGGGATCCTTGCGCAGCGCCTCGCCCTCCTGGACCCTTGACGACATGCGGTAGGCGCTCGAGAGCATGATCAGCTTCTGCAGCCGCTTGATCTTCCAGCCCCCGCGGATGAAATCCCGCGCCAGCCAGTCGAGCAACCCGGGATGGGTCGGCGGCAGTCCCCTGCGGCCAAGATCATTCGGAGTCCGAACGATTCCCCTTCCAAAGAGGTGCTGCCAGATTCGGTTCACCATCACCCGCGCCGTCAGGAAGTTCTCCTCACCCGCCACCCACTCGGCCAGCTCCCGCCGCAGACCGGTGGAGGATTTCCCGGGCGGGCGGGCGGAAAGGTCAACCCTTCCACCCCCAAGGACAGCGGGAAAGGCCGGCTTCACCAGGTCGCCGGGAGTCGCCGCGTTGCCGCGGATCAGGACCTTCGTCTCCTTTGGACTGGCTCCATGCTCGCGCACCGCCAGCGCCCACTCGTTATTGCCGATGGATGCGTAGGTCGACGAGCTCTTGTCGTATTTCGGCTTGTCGTAATAACGGACGTTGCGCAGAAAGGCCAGGAAGCTGTAATAGTCCTTCTGCGATATCGGGTCGTACATATGGTCATGGCAGCGCGCACAGCCCATCGTCAGCCCCATGAAGGAGGCTCCGATCGCCACCACCATGTCATCGAGTCCATCGAATTCGGCCATCCTCTTGTCATCGGGCTCATCGTCCCACACTCCCAGGCGGTAGAAGCCCGTGGCGATGATCGAATCCCTGTTCGCATCCTTGAGCTCATCTCCGGCAAGCTGCTCGAGAACGAAGCGGTTGTAGGGCTTGTCCTGATTGAAGCTGCGGATGACGTAGTCCCGGTAGCGCCAGGCATAGGGCTTCTCTCCATCCCGCTCATAGCCGTTGGTCTGGGCAAAACGCACCACGTCAAGCCAGTGCCGGCCCCAGCGCTCACCGTATTGGGGTTGCGCCAACAGCCTGTCGATGAGACCTTCGAGAGCTCCGGGAGAATCATCTGCGGCAAAGCTCTCGACCTCCCTGTAGGTTGGAGGAAGCCCGATGAGATCAAAATAGACCCGCCGGACGAGCTCGCGCCGGCTGGCCGGCTCCGCAGATTCGAACCCGCCGCTCTCCAGCTTCGCGAGAATAAAGTTGTCGACCGGGTTGCTGACCCAGTCGGCCTTCCCAACCGCGGGGACCGGAGCCTCGCTGACCTTGCGAAAAGCCCACCAGTCACGGTCCTTGTCCGTCACGGCCAGCCCGGGAGCGCGGCGGTCAGGACCTCCGGTCTCCTCCTTCGGCCAGGGCGCCCCCAGCTCAATCCAGCGCACCAGAATACCGACCTGGTCAGCGGAGAGCCTCTGTTTCGGCGGCATCTTCAGCTCGGGGTCCTGGTACTTCACGGCTCTGACCAGCAGGCTCTCCTGCGGCTTGCCGGGTACAACGGCAGGGCCGGATTCCCCGCCGGAGAGGATCGCCTCATGCCGGTCCAGGCGGAGCTTACCCTTCTGCTTCTTCTGCCCGTGGCACTTGTAGCAGCTGCCGGCGAGCAGGGGCCTCACCTTCCTCTCGAAGAATTGAAGAGCCTCCGCAGATGCGGCGGAGTCGGCTCGAAGCCCCCCTGTGAAGGCAAGCAGCGCTGTAAGATAGAAGCCGGCGACGGCTCGGTTGAAGGTCATCCCGGTAGAACCTCGAGGCGATTTTCGTGGGGCACGACCAATCGTGCTAACCACCTTAATTTAGCAATCCCTCAGGAAGGCTTCCACCATAAGAAAACTGAATTACACTGGACGTCACCGAAATACGGAGACTCCCTTGCGTCAGGACTCCAAAGACAATAGCGTTAGGGCTCTGGAAAATACGAGAAACACTCTCCTGGAGGCCCGCAGAATGAAGAAGATCGCATCGCGAAGAACATTTCTTAGGACCGGCGCCGCCGCGACCACTGGAGCGCTGCTCAGCTCACCGTCAGCTCTGCTGCGAAGCGCCCTGACTCAGCCGGGCTCTTCGATGAAGTTCGGCCTCGTCACCTACCTCTGGGGACAGGACTGGGACCTTCCGACCCTGATCCGCAACTGCGCCGCGAGCAAGGTTCTCGGGGTCGAGCTCCGGACTACGCACGCCCACAAGGTCGAGCCCTCGCTCAACGCCACGCAGCGAAAGGAGGTCAGGAAGCGCTTCGCTGACAGCCCGGTGACCATGGTCGGCATCGGCAGCAATGAGCGCTATGACAACCCCGACCCGGCCGTGGTCGCCAAGGCGATCGCGGCCACCAAGGCCTTCATCAAGCTCAGCCATGACGTCGGTGGAACCGGTGTCAAGGTCAAGCCTGACCGCTTCCACAAGGGGGTCGAAAAAGAGAAGACCATCGAGCAGATCGGCAAGGCCCTGAACCAGCTCGGTGAATTCGCTGAAGGATGGGGACAGGAGATCCGGCTCGAGGTCCACGGCCAGTGCGCCCAGCTGCCGACGATCCGGAAGATCATGGAGGTCGCGCAGAACAAGAACGTCGGCGTCTGCTGGAACTCCAACAACCAGGATCTCGAGGGCAAGGGAATCGAGCACAACTTCGACCTGGTCAAGAAGCGCTTTGGAGCCACGACTCATGTGCGCGAGCTCCAGGACAAGGCCTATCCCTACGAAAAGCTCATGGAGCTCTTCGTCAGGATGGACTATTCCGGCTGGGTGATGCTGGAGGCCCGCGGCAAGCCCAGGGACCGCGTCGTCGCGCTGGGCCAGCAACTGGCCCTCTTCAATTCGATGGTCGCCAAGGCCCAGAAAATCATCGGTAAAAAAGGCTGAAAAATGAAGCTCCTAGCGCCACTCATCCTGCTCCTTACCTGTGCCTGCGCGCAGGCGGATGACTCAGTTCTGACCAGTGAATTGATCTACGAGAAGGCTCCCTTCCCGAGTTGCCATGCCTCGACGATCGCCGAGAGCGGCAAGGCCCTGGTGGCGGCCTGGTTCGGCGGAACGGGTGAAGGAAACAAGGACGTCGGGATCTGGGTTGCGCGCAGGGAAAACGGAAAATGGTCGGTTCCTGTTGAAGTTGCCAATGGAGTCCAGAGCCCCGGCAAGCGCCATCCCTGCTGGAACCCGGTACTTTTCCAGCCGCGGCAGCCAGCCGGCAGCCCGCTGCTGCTTTTTTTCAAGGTCGGGCCGAGTCCAAGCTCCTGGTGGGGAGAGCTCGTTACATCAACGGACGGTGGGAAAACCTGGACGAAGCGGCAGCGGCTCGGCAAGGGCATCATCGGACCGGTCAAAAACAAGCCCATCGAGCTCGACAAGGGCCTCCTGCTCTGCCCCTCATCGACCGAGCACGCTGGCTGGAAGGTCCATTTTGAATTTACCGGGGATCTTGGAAAAACCTGGACCGGCACAGGGGTTGTCAACAAGAACACTCGCTTCGGTGCGATCCAGCCAACCATCTTCCGTCACTCCGGCGGGCGGCTGCAGGCTCTCTGCCGCAGCCAGCAGGGCCGTCTCACCCAGACCTGGTCCTCTGACCAAGGCAAGACCTGGAGTGAGATGACCGCGACCTCTCTCCCTAATCCGAACGCGGGGGCAGATGGAGTCACCCTCAGCGATGGCCGCCACCTGCTCGTTTACAACCACACCACCCGGGGCTCCTCTCGTCCCCGGGGACGGGAGATGCTCAACGTGGCGGTCAGCTCCGATGGCAAGGAGTGGCAGGCGGCCCTTGTCCTGGAAAACCAGCGGGGAGAGCACTCCTATCCCGCGGTGATCCAGGCCGCAGATGGGCTTGTTCACATCACCTACACCTACCACAGGCGCCGGGTAAAGCATGTCGTCCTCGATCCGACGAAGCTGAAGCTCACGCCGATCAAGCAGGGAAAGTGGCCGGGGCTCTCCGGAAAGTAGCCGCCGAGCTTCTCCTCAGATCTTGCTGCTGCCCTTCAGGACGCGAACCTTGAAGCCGAGGCTTCGGCAGACCGCCACCAGCTCTCCGAAGATATCCCCGTAGGCCACGGCGATATGGTTGGAGAGATAGTGCGCCATAATGGTCTCCTGCGAGCAGCCCAGATCGGCGGCCATAAAGGGCCACTGCCGGGTGGTCCCCTCCCACCACTCATCGCGCTTGGCAGCGGGCAATTTCCTCACCTTGCCGCGGCCGATATCCATCCAGAGCTCTTCATCGCGGATGTAGGCGCGCGCCCAGGTGATGTCCCCTGCGCGACTTTCTCCGGCGAAGGTTCCTCCCGGAATCGGAAAATAGCCGGCCGGCTGGCGGTAGGAGTGGACTCCCTTCAGGCTCCCGGGATCGTGGTTGAAGGCGTAGGCGCCGCAGGATCCCGAGTTGAGCAGGACCCAGAGGAAGCGGCCGTTGTGCTCGCCCCCCCACCTTACATCGTGGAACATGACCTCGGGATGCAGACCGCGACGCAGGAGAATCCGCTTCATCAGCTCCATAGGTACGAGGTTTCCCTGGTCCGCCTCGGTGGCTGTCATGATCGGCCGGCCGCTGGATTCCGGTCTGCAGGACGAGTTGAGCAGTCCCTCGCAGAAATCCGATGGCGGCAGCAGGGGCAGCAGGCCGAGCTGGTACTGCCAGCCAATACAGTCGGCCTGGAATTCATCGACGAGTCCGAGCACCGCGAGGTACATGCGAAGCTGCTCGCGGGTCGCCTCCTCGGTAAAGTCCTCGGCATCCTCCTCTTCCCAGTGAAAACGGACCCCCTTGTCGACGCAGAACTTCAGGGCCTTGTCGACGCGGTCCTCATCAATGTGGGTCAGACGTTCGAGTATCCAGGCCTGGTCGACCTTGTGCTCGGCGAAGCCGACCTTGTTCAGGAGGCGGGGTCCGAAATAACCGTTGATCATGCCCATGGAGGTGTCACCGAGCATCAGGGCGAGAATCCTGCGTTTTTGAATATCAGCGACCACCCGGTCTGCGACCTTCTTCGCCTCAGGGCTCACCTCGGCGCTGAGATGGAGCTCATCCTCCCGGTAGCGAATGGCCCCGGTTGAACACCACTCATCGAGCCGGGCCATGAAACCCCTGTCCTTTGTCCAGTCATCCGTATCGCTCCAGATCCTGGAGAACTTCCGGCCAACGCTCTCGAGGCAGGCGCCGGTATTGAGCAAGGCTACCAGCCCGGGCCAGGTGCCGGAAAAATTGCTCGCCAGCAGCAGGGGATTGTCCTTGCCCACGACTCCATCGCAGGTATGAGGTCCGTAGGCCCAGTGAACGAAGACACCGACCATGGGGCCATCAATCGGCCCGAGCTCGGAGATGGACTGGTCTGGACGAGTGAGGAACGTATCGATGAGGCGGGGCCTGCGGCCCAGCTTGCGAAGGGCTCTCTTCAGGTTTCCGACCGTAGCCCTGACCTGGGGCCTGGCCCACTCATTGGGCAGCTCCCGGTAGTCTCCGGGCAGAAAGATCGTGACGTTCCTGGACAATGTTCAGCCCCCTGTTCGGTAGAAAAGATGGTGGTATTATGCTTATGCTAACTCTTCTTGCAAGGGCGCTGGAGCTCCCTGCCTCCTCATCGAGCGAAACGCGAGCCGAAACAAATGGAAAAAACATACCTGGCAATCGACCTTGGAGCCGAAAGCGGCAGGGCCATTCTCGGGCGTCTCCTCGATGGAAAGCTCAGCACCGAGGAGGTCCATCGATTCCCCAACAGGACCGAGACCTCCGGGGGACGGTTGCGCTGGGATCTGCCCGCCCTCATGGAGCAGGTCCACCGGGGCATCGCGGAGGCCGCGGCGAGAAACGGCGGCCGGCTCGACGGCATCGCTGTCGACAGCTGGGGGGTCGACTACGGCCTGCTGGATGAAAACGGCGAGCTGATCGAGAATCCCGTCCACTACCGGGACGAGGCTCACTCCGGCGAGGTCGACAGGATAACCGCCGGCATCATCAGCCGCGAGGAGCTCTTCTCGAGGACGGGAGTCCAGCTGATCGACTTCAACACGCTCTTCCAGCTCACCGCGCAGAAGCGACTCGCCCCGGAGACCCTGTCAAAGGCACGGCGCCTGCTGCACATAGGAGACCTCGTCGCCTACCTCCTCGGCGGAAGACCGGCCTCCGAGCTGACCATCGCCAGCACCTCCCAGCTGCTGGACTCGCGCGACAGAACCTGGGATCTCGAGCTCGCGAAGAAGGCGGGTCTGCCAACGGACATCTTCGGTGAGCTCGTCGAGCCTGGAACGGTGACGGGCGAGCTCAAGCCCGACATAGCTCTCGAAGCCGGCCTGCGCGGACCCTGCCCCATCATAGCCGTCGCAAGCCACGACACGGCCGCGGCCGTAGCCAGCTGTCCGGCCACAGAACCGGGAGGCTGGGCCTATCTCTCGAGCGGAACCTGGTCCCTGCTGGGAATCGAGACGCCAGCGCCCGTCATCTCAACAGACGCCCTCGAGCGAGGATTCACCAACGAGGCCGGAGCCGCCGGAAGAAATCGTTTCCTGGCAATCATCACCGGCCTCTGGCTGGTCCAGCAATGCCGGCGCCAATGGGCTGGAGAAGGGCTCGATGCTGATTACGAAGAGCTGACCCTCATGGCGAAGGAAGCTCCGCCCGCCCGGTCCTTCATCGACCCCGACGATCCCATCTTCGCATCTCCCGGAGACATGCCCAGGCGGGTCCGGGAGGCCTGCGCGGCCTCCTCCCAACCCGAGCCCGAAAGCCGCGGCGATATTCTTCGCTGCATTCTCGAATCCCTGGCGCGAAAATACGCCTCGGTTGTCCGGGCTGCGTCCGAGTTCTCGCCCGGCACCATCGAACGTCTTCACGTCATCGGCGGGGGCAGCCGCAACAGCCTCCTGAACCGCCTGACCGCCCGGGAACTGGGCATGCCCCTGGTGGCCGGACCGGTCGAGGCCACCGCCAAGGGAAACATCCTGCTGCAGGCAATGGCCACCGGTGAGCTGGCAGATCTCGAAGAGCTCCGGCAGGTCTCCGGCGCCAGCACTGAGCTGGTCCACTACGAGCCAGGTGAGATCCCCTGACCCGCCCGGTTCAGCGCTGACAGCGTGGACAGTAAAAGGTTGAACGTCCGGAGAGCACCTTCCTCCTGATGATGGAACTGCACTCGGGGCATTCTTCTCCTCCCCGTCCGTAGACCCTCAGGAGAACCTGGAAATATCCGGCCGTCCCGTCAGGCCCCTGGAAGTCCTTCAGGGTCGTGCCGCCCTGGCGGATCGCCTCGGTGAGAACCTCCTTCACCACGGCGGTGATCCGTTCCCAGCTCTTGAGGCTGACCCTCCCCGCCGCCCGCTGGGGATGCACCCCGGCGAGAAAGAGCGTCTCCGATGCGTAGATATTTCCAACCCCCACGACCCTGCGCCCATCCATCAGGAAATTCTTGACCGGCTGGCGGAGCTTCCGCGACCGCTCGAAGAAATACTCCGCTGAGCACTCGTCGGAGAGCGGCTCGACTCCGAGGCTGCTGAACCTCTTGTCCTCTTCCAGCAGGGCTGCGGGAACGAGATCGACCAGCCCGAAGCGCCGGGGGTCGCAAAAATGAAGCTCCCTGTCCCCGCTGATGGAGAAGATGACGTGGGTGTGGAGCTGCGGCGTCTCTCCCGGCTCAGAAAAATAGATTCTCCCGCTCATGCCGAGATGGATAACGAGGAAGGCCTCCTCCCGGCTTCCGTCCTCCTCCAGGAGAATCAGCAGATACTTCGCCCTGCGGCCGAGGCTCTTCACCCGCCGCCCTGGAAGCTCTCGCCGCAGCCTGCGCGCATCTACAGGATATCGCAGCCGGGTCTCCCTCACATCGACCCCCTCGATCAGCTCTCCCTCGAGGAGCCCCTGGAGGCCTCGTCGTACAGTTTCAACTTCAGGCAGTTCAGGCACGGCTCAACAACCCCGTCATATCCTGTAGGCCGCCCTCGCCTCACGCCCCAGGAGAGCATCGGCCCGGGGGTCGGCAAAGAAGCGTTCGCTCTGCCAGTCCCAGCGCAGCT
>CAUZHA010000089.1:0-18946 GCA_963579555.1 Planctomycetes bacterium UBA1146 | reverse complement strand
AACCCTGGGGGATCTTTGTTTCCGCCTGGGCAACTATCAGGTCGCCATCGATTATTTCAGCAAAGAGGTTGAGAACAGCAAGAAGGTCAAGGAGATCGAGGCCGATGAGACAGGAGGCCTCGCGGATGCCTTCGTGCGAATGGGACGCGTCTACTTTGAGATCGGCGATCTGAAGCAGGCGGATAAATTCTGCAAGCAGGTTCTGATCCTCGCCTCCGAGTTTCAGCTGAAATCGTATGAGGCCGATGGGCTGATGCTGGATGGAAACATCAAGGCTTACCAGCTCGACTGGAATCTCGCGGAGAAGAGCCTCAAGCAGGCGGCTGATTCCTATGGAAAGCTCGGCCATAGAATCCGCCAGGCCTGCGCCCTGCTTGACCTGGCCGAGGCGAAATCCGACCGTGAATATTATGCCGAGGCCCTCAAGCTCGCCTCCAGGGCCCAGGTGATCGCCGAGGATGTAAGGGCTCTCGATCTCCAGGTGCGAGTCCTGACGGTCAAGGGGAACGTTCACAGGCACCTCAAGGGTGGAAATCCCGAAAAGGTTCGCGAGCAGCTCGGCAAGGCGATCGAGCTGAGCCAGAGGCTGAGCGATATCAGGGTTCTCTTCGATCTTTACTACGCGCTGGCAAAGGTCCATCACACCGACCGTGAGTTTTCCGAGGCCTCGACCTATTACGGTAAGGCGGATGCGATCATCAAGCGGATCACTGAGCAGATGCCCGAGGAGCTGCGCTCCAGGTTCTCCGATGATCCCAGGCGTAAGATCTTCGCGGAGGATTTTCTCCGCTTTCAGAAGGAATCCGAGGCCAAGGGATCGACTCGCGAGAGCCGTGACCGGACGACATCCCACGGAGATCTCAGGGAGCGTCCGGTGGGCTCCGATGATTACAAGGGCTTGCTGGAAAGAGTACTCTCCGTCAATAGCCGGATGAACCAGCTGGACTTCCACCAGGGCTGTCTTGACGAGGCCCTGGAGCTGACCGGGGCCGAGCGCGGTCTCATCATGGTGGTCAATGATCGTCAATACGAGACCGTAGCTTCAGAAGGCTTTGGAGATGACTTCTCCGTGCATCCAGAGGCCTCTTCCGCGAGCCAGCTTGCCGAAGAGACCATTCGCCGCGGTCGTGGATCTTACAGCAGCGGCGGTGACGATGAAGCTCACGGCAAGATGAGGCCCCTCAAGGTCCTGCAGGACCGCTCCGTTCTCGTGATTCCCCTGAAGACGGAGGACAGGGTTCTCGGCAGCATCTATCTCGACCGGCTGAACTCTCTGGGCTCTTTTACTCCCAGGCACCAGGTGCTGCTGGAGGCCTACGCTCTCCAGGTCGCCGTCGTTTTTCAGAACCGCCGCCAGCTTGATGTGGCGATCCGTGAGCCGGTCACGGGGTTTTATACGCCCAGCTACTTCCTTGACCGGCTCCGGGATGAATACAGGCTCTTCAATCTGCATGACAAGTCCTTCTGCCTGGCGGGCTTCTATCTTCCCGTGCTTGAAGATTCCGTCGGGGAGACCCAGAGCGGTCTCGGGGACAAGCTGGCAAAAGAGATCGCCTCGGTCGCCAGCGGAGCGATCGTTTGCTGGGGTAACCCGGTTCTCTACCTGCTCTTTCGGGATACAGATCTGGGTGTCGCTGAGCAATACACCATCAGGGTGCAGGAGAGGCTGCAGAACCTGCTCGGCGAGGATGTTCCCTACGAGGCGCTACCGGTCGAGCGCCGCTACCAGCTGGGTTCGGATATTTATTTTGACCTGCGCCGCAAGCTGCTTCCCGAAGAGTGCGATCACAAGACGCTCACGGATCTCCGTCAGATCCTCGCCAAGGATGTAAAGCTCAAGGAGGCCAAGAGAATCCTGGAGCGCCAGATCATCGAGAGTACCCTGCGCAAGACCAATGGCAACATCACCCATGCCGCGCGGGAGCTGGGAATCCATCGTCCCCAGCTCTCTAACTATCTGAAGAAATACGGGCTGAACAAAGAGCGCTTCGAGAGCTCGATTGACACCTCTCGTATTTCCCCGATAGAGAACTGAGAGAGTGTCCTTCAGTCTTCTCCCGGGTCCTGCCCGGGAAATAAGGAGTTGAGATCTTCCTCACCGGGCTGGCCGCCGAATTCGGAGAGCTCAAAGGCCTCGGCGAAGGTGACCTCCACGCCGCGCGCGCTTCCATAGGTCTCGACCAGCCGCTGGCGGCAGGATTCGGCCGGACGCTCGAGGATCTCACCCCAGGTGTTCTGCAGCCACAGAAGACGCTCACCGGTCTCGGTGGGGACGCCCTCTGTTCCAGGCCTCATATTGTAGGCAAGCCATTCGTAGAATTGGGATTCGTGACAGTCGAGCGCTCGCCATTTGCGTTCGGCTACAGAGTCAATATCGACGGCCACGTCAGCTCTGAAGGGCGCGGGCCGGGTGAATTCATCGAAGAGGTAGGCGATCACCGGGTTGGTTTCAAGATGGGGGACCTCGGGGCAGACGAGGGGAACGGTTACCATGTAGGCGGCATCCTGCACCAGGATCGAGGTGTAGCGGTGGTCGGGGTGGTAATCGTTTGGCCGGTGGGTGAGGATCAGGTCGGGGGCGAGCTCCCGCACTTTGCGGATGAGGTCCAGGCGGTTCTCGAGGCTCGGAACCAGGCAGCCGTCATCGTGATCCAGGATCTCGTAGCTCACCTTGAGCACGCGAGCCGCCCGCTCGGCCTCCTCTCGTCGGCGTTTCTCAAGCTTGTCCGGGGCCTCCCGGTGATGTCCGGCGTTGCCATTGGTCATTGAGATGAAGGTGACCTGGTCGCCGCGGTCGCTCCAGAGCGCGGCGCAGCCTCCGGCATAGATGTCGCAATCATCCGGGTGGGCGCCGATAACGAGGATCTTTTTCATGATGATCTGGATACCGTGGTAAAAGCCTTTAAGAATATGGCAGCCATGATACCAGTAGACCGGTTTGAGCCGGCACCACTTTACCAGCCGAGCGTCTATCCCGGATTGAGCCCGGCGGAATCATTCCTCCACCTTGGTGATACCATCGAGCTCCTGGGGAAAGACCTCGGCCCTGGCCGGCTGGAGCGTGAGCTATCCGCGCGCGGCCGCAGGGCGCTTGGCGAGCGCCAGGCGGTTCTCTGCAGCGGTTCCAACGCCTGCCCGGCCCAGGTCCGGGCGAAGCTTGCCGGTCTCCCCGGGGACTTGTGTGTGCCCTTTCTTCTTGTCGAGATGGAAGGCGCGGCGCCTGTTTTCGCGGCCCACGCCTCAAGCTATGGTGTCATCCCGGCGACGCTCGATGATGTGGGCGTTTCATCCCGCTGTCATCTTGCCTATTTCACCGAGCGACAGCTCACCCGGGTGAATGCCAGCGAGGGATCATGGTACGAGCTCTGCCGCATCGAGGGCCTTCGGCTCGACTGGAACGGCATCGAGCTTGAAGACTCGCCCCTGGCGTATCTTGCGAAGAGCGGGGTGCTCTGTCTCGATGGGGCTCCCGCTCAGCTCGCGCGCTACGACCAGCGGTCCCTGCTGGAGAGCCTGTTCAAGGAGCTTGGGTCCGACCGCCCCCTGGGCGAGCTGAAGGATCTTTTCTCTTCGCCAGAAGGGCTCTACAGAAACCTGAGGGACGAGGTCCTCCGGGCGGGTCTCTGGCGTCCGCATCGGTTGGCCCAGGCCCCCATCAGCTGACGCGAGAAGCTCAGCGGGCTCCCAGCTTTTCAAGACAGCCCAGCAGCCAGCGGTATTCCCGCGAGATGCCGTTGATGAGCTTTTCTCTTCTCTTTTTCCCACCGGCGAGAATGGGCCAGGTGTAGGTTTCGAAGACGAGATGGGAGCAGGTGCGTTTCTTGACCACCTCGCGCAGCGCCAGCTCGGTATCATCACGGGTCGTGTACAGGCGGCGGTACCTCTTGAGATAGAGCGGTACGTGGAAATGAGAGCGCAGCTCGGCAACGTCAGGGTGCTCTCCCCTGGTGAGCCGCCTCGGCAGCTGGCCGAGGTCGGTGCCTCTCCAGGTGGCCCGCCCGGCCTTGTCGGCGCCGCAGAACTGGTGGAAGTATTTTGGTTCGTCCATTCCCCGGAGGTCCTTGAAGGCTTCCGGGGAGCGGTAGGGATTCCTGAGAGCGACCGCGTTGGTTACGTGGACCTTGCCAAGCTCGAGGCCGGCCTTCTGCAGCCGGCGGAGGTTCGAGACCTGGCCTTCGAATAGAACCGAGAGATGGCAGGTGTCGATATTGACGGTAAAGACTCTCCTGAGATCTTCCTCGATTCGGCTCTTCGTCCCTCTCTTCTTCCAGCGCCGCAGAGCGAGCGGGCAGAGGTATTCTTCGAAGAAGGAGATGACATCTGCGGCTGTTTCGAAGGTCGTCTCCGGCTCAGGCTCAACGGCTAGCACCATGGCCCTGCCGGTCGCCGCCTCGATCTCGAGGAAGGTTTGCAGGGTGCTGAGGTAGTTGGCGGCAAGCTTCCTGAAGACGGCAGGTGTGTGGCCGTGCCCCCGGAAACATCCTCCGAGAGTGCTGATCGAGATCTTGATTCCCTCCGGAGCGATCTCGTCGACGATGCGACCGATCTTCGATGTCCAGTTCGCCCGCTGCGGGCTTCCCCAGGATGGCTGGTAGACGGTCTCCTTGACTCTTCGCGCATGAAAATCGCCGAGAGGATAGGCGTTTACTGAGAAGAGGACCAGGCCGGACTCCTCCAGGTAATCTCGAAATTCCAGCCGCGCCTTCCGGGTCGCGAGATCCTTTGCCGAGCCGATTCCGAGCCGCAGCTCGAGGCCGCAGGGCTCGGATCCGAAGACGCGCTTACGAATTGGGATGGTGTATTCTTCCAGGGAGCGGTAGACCGCCTTCATGTCTTCGCCCGGATGGACATTCGTGCTGTAGCCGAGCTGGAGCGGGTGTTGTTTTCTGTGGGCACTGGTCATGGTGTGAAGAGAGGCTTCCAGCTTCTCGTCCTATCGGTCATCGCGTCAGAATTCACAGGTCCCCTGATTTTACCTGGAAGCGATTCTGGCGCAAGCGGGGCGCTTTATTTCCTGCCGGGGCTTTTCGAATAGTCTCTGGAAAGCGGTCGTCAAACAAGAAGACGCCTATCCAGCAGTTTTTTGGGGGATAGAAGGGGTTGCGAATATTTTCCAATTGCTCAATCAGATGCCGGATTGGGTCGATAATGTGAGAGTGAGCCATATTTTCCGGAGCAGCTCGTATGAAGACGGTCCTTGTTACTGGAGGGGCGGGTTTTATCGGTAGTAACCTGGTTCGGCTGATCCTCGCCGAGGAGCCGGACACCAGGGTGCTCACCTTCGACCTTCTTACCTACGCGGGAAACCTCGACAATCTCAGGAATTGTCTCGAGGATCCACGGCATGATTTTGTCCGGGGAGATATCTGTGACCGCGAGGCCGTCACGGCGGTGCTTGGCTCAGGGAACATATCCGAGGTCATCCATCTCGCCGCCGAGAGTCACGTTGACCGCTCGATTCTCGGTCCGCGGGGATTCGCCGAGACGAATGTTCTCGGTACGGTCGTTCTTCTCGAGGCCGCGCGCGAGGCGGGCATCGAGCGATTCGTCCAGGTCTCTACCGACGAGGTCTACGGGTCACTGGGCTCCGATGGCAGCTTCAGGGAGGAGAGTCCCCTCGCTCCCAGCTCACCCTATAGCGCCTCGAAGGCCGCGGCGGATCATTTCGTCGAGGCCTTCGGCCGCACCTTCGGAATGGAAGTTCTCATCACCCGGTGTTCGAACAACTACGGTCCCTGCCAGTTTCCGGAGAAGCTCATTCCCCTGATGATTCGCAATGCCATGAATGATGAGCCCCTGCCGGTTTACGGAGATGGCCTCCAGGTCCGTGACTGGATTCACGTGAGTGATCATTCAAGCGCTCTTCTTGCTGTGCTGAGGGGCGGGCGGCCCGGTGAGATCTATAATATAGGCGGCGGCAATGAGAGAACGAATCTCGAAGTGGTCCGCTCGGTGCTCCGGCTTCTCGGTAAGCCGGAGAGCCTCATCAGCCATATTGATGATCGGCCGGGTCATGACCGGCGCTATGCGATGGATGCCTCAAAGATCCAGGCCGAGCTTGGCTGGCAGGCCGGGGTGCGGTTTGAGCAGGGCCTTGAAGACACGATTCAATGGTATATGGACAACGCCGGATGGCTCGATTCGGTTGCCACCGGCGAATACAGGGATTTTTACTCGGCCTGGTATTCAGGCGGCAGGACGACAGGATAAGGCTGTCAGGCGCTTTTATTTACCTCTTCCATAAGGAATTAGGGCCATTGCGGCTTCCTGTTACAATCAGGTATCGATGAAGAAAAGATCACTTCTTTCCAGGTTTTTCCGACGCGAGAGGCAGATACCTTTTTCCATCAAGAGCGTTCTGTCTTTCTACCTGAGCCTGATGGGCCGCTATTGGTACCTGCTGGCCTTCATGTCGATATTTACCCTGTTCTACAGCGCGATCACGGCGCTGCGGCTGGGCTTCATCTCGATCGTGGTCGATGGCCTGCCGACGGGGGATGAAAGCGCGGGACAATTCGCCAAGTATCTCATCATGCTGTGGGATTGGGGCCTGCCGCAGGTGAAACGAACAGACAATAACCTGCTGGTCTTTCTCGGCGCGATGATCTGTTCAATAGGTCTCTGCGCGGCGGCGTTTTATTATCTCAAGGAGATGATCGCCCAGCGGATGGTCGTTCATATGCTCGTCGATACCCGCAAGGCGCTCTTTCGGCACCTGGCCGGCCAGTCGGTCTCGTTCTTTCACAAGAGACGCTCCGGAGACCTGCTGTCGCGTGTGACCAACGACGTCTCGATTGTTCAGGAATCGCTGCTGGGAATCTTTACGGCGATGCTCCAGCAGCCCTTCCTGATGGTCGCCTATATGGTGACAGCCTACCTGGCCAACAGTCTGCTCTTCTGGTGCACGATCCCGGCATATTTCTTTATCATCTATCCCGTCATGAGGGCGAGCCGCAAGGTCCTGCGTCACAGCCGCAAGAGGCAGAAGAAGCTCGGCCTGATCACAGATGCCCTTCAGCAGCTCTTCGGCGGCATCCGGATCGTCAAGGCCTTCGGCATGGAGGAACGTGAGCTGGCTGAGTTCGGAGAGAAGAACCGTGAGTTCAAGAGCTCGTTCCTCAAGAGCAAGAAGGCCAGGGTGGTCGGACGCACGGTGCAGGAGCTGCTTTTCAACCTCGCGCTTGCCGGGCTGCTGATTGGAGGGAGCTTCCTCATCACCAGCGGGACCCTCACGATCGGAGATTTCTGCGGCTTCTGCATGGCTCTCATCATGCTCTTCCAGCCGGTTAAGAAGATGTCCCAGTCCTGGAACGCCGTCACGGAGGCTCGCCCTGGGGTCGAGCGTGTCCTCGAGGTCCTTAACGAGACGCCGGAGATTCGCGATGTGAGTGACGCGGTCGCCTTTCCAGAGCGCTTTGAAAAGATCAACTTTTCCGGTGTCGGCTTTACCTACCGTTCGGCCTCTGCGGGACCGGAATCTGCGGGTCACCTCTCGGCCGCGCTCAAGGATATCGACCTCGAGGTCAAGGAGGGGCAGGTCGTCGCCCTCGTTGGCCCAAGCGGCAGCGGCAAGACGACCTTTGTCGATCTCGTCGCTCGCTTTTACGATCCGACCGAGGGCGGGATCATCGTCGATGGAGTGGACATTCGCGACTTCCAGCACGCGTCCTACCTCGAGAATATCGCCATCGTTTCCCAGGAACCGTTCCTCTTCAATACCTCCATCATGGAGAATATCCGCTATGGCCGTGATTCGGCTACCGACGAGGAGGTGATGCAGGCGGCGAAGGTGGCGAACGCGCACGAGTTCATCATGCTGCAGGAAGATGGTTACGAGACCGAGAGCGGCGATCGCGGAATGAAGCTTTCAGGAGGTCAGCGCCAGCGTCTCACGATCGCCCGGGCTATGTTGAAGGACGCGCCGATACTCATTCTCGATGAAGCGACCTCCGCTCTCGACAGCGAGTCGGAGAAGGAGGTGCAGGCGGGCATCAACAACCTCATGCAGCGCCGGACCACCTTCGTCATCGCTCACCGTCTCTCGACGGTCACGGGGGCTGACAAGATTGTCGTTCTGGACAATGGGCGCCTCATGGAGACAGGCACCCATGAGGAGCTGCTCAAGCGCGAGGGCAGGTACCATCGCCTCTATACCTCGCAGAACCCGGATTATGCCCTCGACAGGCCGTCCCCGATCTCTGCCGGCACGGAGCCTTCCTCGGCCACGGTGGCGCCCGGAGCTGAGCAGGAGGAAGGGACTCGGTCCTGAGAGCAGGGTCTCTTTCTAAAGCCCGGCCTTTTTCTAAAGGTTGTTGAGGATGTCTTCCATCTCGTCGAATACCCGGTGGATCTCCCCATCGGTGATGATGTAGGGCGGCAGGAAATAGAGGACGTTGCCCAGTGGCCTGAGGAGTATGTCCCTCTTGAGGAACTCGGCAGCGAGTCTCGGTCCGATGGAGTCGAGGTAGCCGCCGCCTTCAGCGTTCTCCGGTTCGACATCGAGAGCGGCAAGGGTGCCGATGCAGCGCGTATTGCTGACTGGGGGGAGGTCTTCAAGCCTCCGCAGACGCTGGCTGAAGAGCTCCTCGATCTCGGCGATCCTCGGGAGGATTTTCTCTTCTTCGAAGATGTCGAGGTTCTCCAGGGCGATGGCGCAGGCCAGCGCGTTGGCCGTATAGGAGTGACCGTGAAAGAAGGTCTTTCCCCTGTCCTCGCTGAGGAACGAATCGTAGATCTTGTCGGTTGAGAGCGTAGCGGCCAGCGGCATGTAGCCGGCTGTGAGCGCCTTTGAGAGGCAGATGATGTCGGGGACGATCGGCCCGTGTTCGCAGGCGAAGAGAGGGCCGGTACGGCCGAAGCCGGTGAAGACCTCGTCGGCTATCAGGATCGTGCCGTGACGATCGCAGAGGTCCCGAATCTCGACCAGGCTGGCCGAAGGCCACACGATCATTCCCCCGGCCCCCTGCAGTTTCGGTTCGATGATGACGGCCGCGACCTTGTCTCCTTCGCGCTTGAGTATCTCCTCGAGGCTTCCGTCTCCCCCAGCCTCGAGGCTGGCGGCGGGCGCGCTATCGCGGGAGTCCTTTCGGACGCAGCTGAAGTGACGTGTCGGGAAGAAGAAGGGCGAGAAGTTGGCGTGGAATACCGGGGAGCCTCCAACCGCCATGGTTCCGAAGGTGTCGCCATGGTAGGCGTTGGTCATCGAGACGAAGAGGGTCCGGTCTTCCTGCCCCTGGTTTCTCCAGTATTGGGCGGCCATCTTCAGAGCGACCTCTACGGCGGTGGAGCCATCGTCGGAATAGAAGCAGTGGTCGAGCTCGCCGGGGGTGATGGCCGCGAGCCTGGCGGCGAGTTCCGCCGCTCCCGGGTGGGTCGCCCCGGCGAAGATAACCTGCTGAAGCTTTTCCGCCTGGCGGGCAAGGGCCCGGTTTAGCCGCGGGTTGGAGTGCCCGAGCGAGTTTACCCACCAGGAGGAGATTCCATCCAGGATTTGCTTCCCCTCGGAGGTGTAGAGATAGACACCCTCAGCGCGCTCGATTCCAAGCGGCGGCGGGGCGGTGAGCATCTGGGTATAGGGATGCCATGCGTGGGCTCGGTCGGCTTCTTTCCAATCTGTCATGGACCGGAGGATACCTGCGCGCGGAGGTTTTTTTCATCAATATTCCGGGTCGACTCTTCGGCAGCTCCTCCTGAAGACGCGGTTTCTCACGCCTCGAAGTAGCGTTTGAGCCGTCCCCTCGTATCAAATTTTCGGGCGGCCCTTTCGATCGAGGCTCGGCCCAGCCGAGGCAGCCACTCGAGCTCGGCGGTTACCTTGACGTCTCCATATTTCTCGATGGCGGCCTTGTTCTCCTTGTCCCTGGGGCCGACCATGACGACCCCCGCGAGCTCCAGCTTTCGTTTGCGGAGCGCCTCGAGGCTCAGCAGGGTGTGGTTGATGGTTCCCAGTCCGCTTCTCGCAACCAGCAGGCAGGGCAGGTGCATGTCCTGGAGCAGGTGGGAGAGAAGGTAGCCCTGGTCCGTGATCGGCACGTGGAGGCCCCCGATACCCTCGACTACCAGGTTGCGGCGGGGATCATCGAGGGCATGCTGCACAAGCTTTCCGAGGATCAACTCGGGGTCGATCGGTCTGGACGCGAGGCGTGCCGCGAGATGGGGTGAGACCGGAGGATCATAGAGGTAGGCCTCCTCGAGCACCTCGACCCGGTGACCGACCCATCTGCGGACCAGCCCGGTGTCGGTGTCGCCATCGGCGCCGGTGGCCAGCGGTTTCCAGTACGCCAGCCTGCGCCGCCGGGCGTAGCGGGCCAGCACAACGGCGCTCACAACCGTCTTCCCGACCTCGGTATCCGTCCCGACGACAACCAGGCTCATATCGTCTCCTTCCGGGCGAGGAGCTCGAGCAGCGCCGCGGCCAGCCTGTCGATGTCGCCTTCGCTATGGTCTGCATGTACGGAAATTCTCAGCCGTGAGCTTCCTGGAGCGACGGTCGGGGGGCGTATGGCGCGGACATCGAGTCCGGCCTGCTGGAGCCGGTCGGCGGCCTCCAGAGCGTCCTCGTTGCCGCCTACGATCACCGGCACGATGGGGCCGCTGCTGCCTGAGCAGTCCAGTCCGCCGACGGCCAGGGCATCCCGAAGTTTCCGGGCCAGCGAGTGAACACGAGCGCGGGGCCCAGGGTCGGCGCAGAGCTCGAGCCCCGCCGCCATCATTGCCAGCAGGAGGGGTGGTGTCGCCGTGGTGAAGATGAAGGGTCTCGAGCGGTTGACGAGCCACTTTACCAGGGTGTTCGAGCCGGCGACAAAGGCGCCGAAGCCGCCGAGGGCCTTGCCGAAGGTCGAGACGATGGCGGCGCAGCGCCCCTCGATGCCGTATTCTTCCGCGAGCCCGGAGCCGCGTTCGGATCCGAAAAGGCCGGTGGCATGAGCGTCGTCGACCAGAAGCGAGGCGGAATATTCTTCGGCCAGGGCCGCGTAGCGCTCCAGCTGCGCGATGTCTCCATCCATGCTGAAGTAGCTCTCGGTCACGATGAAGGTCCTGCCGCCAGGGTGTGGGCGCGCCAGTTTCCGCTCCAGGGCGTCAATGTCCAGGTGCGGGAAGATGTGCTTCCGGGCTCCGCTGAGGCGAAGGCCGTCGATGATGCTGGCGTGGTTGAGTTCATCGGAGAGAACCCTGTCCTGGGGGCCCAGCAGCGAGGTCAGCAGGCCGAGGTTGGCCTGGTAGCCGGTTGGAAAGATGAGGGCAGCCTCGGTGCCCTTGAACGCGGCGAGTTTTTTCTCGAGCTCGAGGTGGGCCGGGCGAGTTCCGCGCAGCAGCCGCGAGGCCGGGGCGGACAGGATTTTTTCATCCAGCCCCGCGCGGATCCTCTCCCTGAATCCCTCCGCGGTTGAGAATCCAAGGTAGTCATTCGAGGTGAAATCGACCCCTCCTCCCGGCTGGAGAGTTCTTGCGAGCCCCTTCGCTTCAATTTTTTCCAGGGCGTCTTGGAGGGACCTTTCGAGGTCGCTCATGACTCGCCGGCGACGGGCGCGGCGGAGTCCCTGCGCGGGCGCATTCCAAGGCTCTCGAGAAGTTTCTCATCTTCATTTTTGCTCGGGTTGGCCGCGGTCAGGAGCGTCTCGCCGGCGAAGATGGAGTTGGCGCCGGCGAGGAAGCAGAGCGCCTGGGCCTCGGTCGACATGTCGATCCGCCCGGCGCTGAGGCGGACCATGGAGCCCGGCATCATGATGCGTGCGCAGGCAATCGTGCGAACCATCTCAAGGGCCTCGATGGGCTCCTGCTTTTCCAGCGGCGTGCCCTCGATCGCCATGAGCGCGTTGATCGGTACGCTCTCGGGATGGGGGGCGAGCTCGGAGAGCACGCAGAGCATCTCCAGCCGGTCGGAGATGCTCTCTCCCATGCCGATGATTCCTCCAGAGCAGACGGTGATGCCGGCGCTGCGAACATTCCTGATCGTGTCGAGCCTGTCCTGGTAGGTCCTGGTGGTGATG
The DNA here is from genome assembly GCA_963579555.1 of Planctomycetes bacterium UBA1146. Classification (GTDB taxonomy): domain Bacteria; phylum Planctomycetota; class UBA8108; order UBA8108; family UBA8108; genus UBA8108. The sequence continues at coordinate 6,956 of CAUZHA010000089.1, read as the reverse complement.
ATCTTATCGTAGTATTCCGGACCCGTGTCGAGGTTGTGGTTGTAGGCGCTCAGGCCGGCCTCGGCGAGCCGCTCAGCCTGCTCCGGAGTGATCATTCCGAGTGTGCAGCAGGCCTCCATGCCGAGCTCCCGTACGCCGGTGACCATCTCGAGAACCTTGTCGAAGTCTTCACCATCGGAGACCTCCCGCCATGCGGCGCCCATGCAGAAGCGGCTTGCGCCGTTGGCATGTGCTTCCCTCGCCGCGCTGAGGACCTGGTCTACCGCCAGCAGAGGTTCGCGCTCAACCGCGGCCTCGTGGTGGGCGCTCTGGGGGCAATAGGCGCAATCTTCCGCGCAGCCGCCTGTCTTGATGCTCAGGAGACTGCAGATCTGAACCTCGCAGGGGTTGTGAAACGCGCGATGGACCGTCTGGGCCTGGAAAAGAAGCTCAGGGAGGGCCTGTTCGTAGAGCTTCCGGGCCTCCTCCAGGGTCCAGTCATGACGCGTAGAGGGTCGATCTTCTTTCATATTTTCATGCCTCGTGGGGGCAGGTTAGCCCATAGGAAGCCGCAAAGCAGTTACCATTTTGGCCTTTTTGTACCCTTCAGATAAACCCCCCGGGTGCCGATAACCGAAGAGGAGGGAAGCGTATGATGCGTGAAACAAAATCGGCACCAAGGCTGCACCGATCGATCTGGTATATGGGCGCCAAGTCCCGCCTGATCCCGGGTTTTCTCGAGCGGGTGCTGGCTGATGAGCTGCCTCCCGGCGGTACCTTTGTCGATCTCATGAGTGGCAGCGGCGTCGTCAGCGCCTGGTGCGCCGGCATGTACCGGGTCATCTCAAACGATGTGCAGAGCTATTCCGCCGTGATCGCCCGCAGTCTCATCGGCCATTCTCCCAGCACCCGGGATGATTTTCTCTCAGCGCTCGATCCTGAGGCCGATCTCTCGCGGGTCTACGAGGAGAACTATGCCCGGCTGGCGGAGTATTACGGAGCCGCTCTCGAAGAGGAGGCCGGCTTCCTGGACGTCTATGAAAGAGGACGGGCAGATGAAGCCTGGGCGGCAGGATACAGGGAGTACCTCCACGCGTCCGCGGCGCTCTATCCGGGAGTCGCAGGGGCGAGTATAGCCGAGCCTTTTCGAAGCGCCCGGCCCCTGCTGAGCGACAGGGGGTCTGCAGCGGGAAATCCGGCCTGCCTCGCGACCACCTACTACTCAAATGTATACTTCGGCCTTCACCAAGCCCTGCAGCTCGATTCGCTCAGGGCGGCTATCGACGCCGTCGATGAGCGGGACCCCTGGCGTGAGCTCAAACAGACTCATTACCTGAGCGCTCTGCTGCACGCGGCCTCCGTCTCCACCTCGGGCACCAGTCACTTCGCCCAGCCCCGCCATCTTGCCAAGGATAGCGAGCTGCAGGCGATGGCCAAGCGCCGGCTGACGGACATCCGGGAGTCGCTGCTCGAGTACAGCGCCGCGATCTCCCAGACCGTTCGAGAGACGGTATTTACCGAGGGAAACCAGGTCTTCAACTCGGATTACCGCGAGCTCCTCGATGAGGATGGTGTCTTTCAGCTTCCCGAGGGTCCCGGTCTGGTCTATCTCGATCCGCCCTATACGGCTGACAATTACTCGAGGTTCTACCATGTGCTCGAGGTGCTCACGCGCTATGACTACCCCGAGTTGAAGCGAGGCCGCAGCGGTGAGATCCTGCGGGGCCGCTACCCGGTGCTCGCCCATCGCTTCCGCTCGGACTTCTGCAGCCCGGCGAAGGTAGAGGGCGAGTTTCGGATGGTCCTGCGGGCCGTCGCTGCCAGCGGGGCCAAGCTGGTGATCAGCTACTCTTCACCAACCGGTCTGTTGCTGAAGGAGTTCGTCCGCCAGGATTCGAGCGAGCCGCTCGAGAGGTTGAGGCGGCTGTGTGGAGAGTTCTTCGAGGGGGTCGAGATCCTGAAGCGGCCGACGATGCACTCCGGCCAGGGAGATTCGAATATCGCCATCGATGAGCTGCTGGTGGTCTGCCGCCGGCCTCACTCGCGCAGCCGGGCCTCGTAGCCTGCCGCTTCGAGCTCTTCAAGAGCCTGCAGGGCCTGCTCGCGCGTGCCAAAGGCTATTCGGACACTCCCGGTTTCTCCTTCACGGACCTTGACGACGCTCATGTCCTTGATGTTGAGACCCTTGCTGTAGAGGTGTCCGGATATGTCGGCGATCATTCCGGGGCGGTCTTCAACGACCACCCGGAGATCCCAGAGCCGTGTGAGGAAGCCCTTGGTGTCCCGGGGAAGAGCCGAGCGCGTCTCGCGCGCCTTTTCGAAGCTCTGCTCGAGGTCTTCGATCTCGAAGTCCTCGATTCTCGCTGAGAGTCGCCGGTTGAATTTTTCCAGGAGGCCGCGAATTTCCGCTGTATTGCTGGAGAGAATGTCCTTCCAGATAGCGAAGGGGCTTGAGGCGATTCTAGTCATGTCCCGAAAGCCCCCAGCGGCCAGGTGAACCGCTTTTTCGCTGTCATCACCGAGCTCATCGAGGGAGTTGACCAACTCGACTGCCAGGATCTGCGGCAGGTGGCTGATGGCGGCGGCGATCAGATCGTGCTTCTGCGACCTCAGCACGATCACGCGGGCTCCGGTGAGCGAGATGAAGGCGCCGAGCTTCTGGACCTCGGGAGCTTCTTCATCGCCAGGCGGGGTGAGAACGTAGATGGCGTTTTCAAAGAGAAGAGGGTCAGAGGCCTGGACTCCCCGCTCCTCGCTCCCTGCGAGAGGATGTCCGCCAATAAAATGAACGGTTTCGGGGAGCGCCCTCGCGGCGGTCTCCATGATCTCGCGCTTGGTGCTGCCAACGTCCGTGATGACCGTTCCGTCGCTGAGGTCCTTGCCCATCTTCCCGAGCTCTTCGATCAACTCGATGATCCTGTTGATCGGCGTTGCCAGGATGATGAGCTCGGATTGCGCCGCGGCCTCACCCAGTCGTTCATAGGGGAAGCCTTCATCGATCAGGCCCTTGCGAAGGGCCTCTTCGATCGGTTTGGGCCGGCTGATACCGAGGATCCGGCCCTGGAAGCCGCGCTTGCGCAGGGCCATGGCGAAGGATCCGCCGATCAGGCCGACGCCGACGATGGTGATGGTTTGGTAGTTTTTTATTCCAGGCATGACAGGTATTCCCAGCCGGGGAGTCTACAGCCACGTTGGCGCGGATGGAAGAAAATGGCGATGCCTGTTCCGGATCCTCTGCCGGGGGGAGGGCTCAACTCAGCAGGGGGCCGTCGAGACCTTTTTCGTCCAGCGGTTTCTCGAAACGAATGGAGTATTGGCCAGGAGCTTTGCGGGCAATGACCCTGGCGCGGATCTTCGTATCCGACTCAGCGAGAACGACCTTGAGATCCTGTCCGGGGAACAGGTTCTGCTTCGTGGAGACCATGGCGCCGTTGCGGCTGACGTTAACAACCATGGCCTCGATGATCTCGTCCTGCCTGAGGATGGATGCTCGAAGCCTGGGCCGGCCTGTTTTGCCGGTGCCGGCATTGGCCAGCAGCTCGATTCCCCCGTCCTGGTTCATTCGGATCAGGTCCCCGGTCCTGATACTGCTGGTGGCGCCCTCGACGCCAACGATTGCCGGAACGTTGATCTCCCTGGCGAGGATCGCGGCATGGCTGAGCCGTCCGCCGACCTCGGTGATCAGGCCGGCCGCACGGCTGAAGACGGGGGTCCAGGATGGATCGGTAAATCTTGCGACCAGGATTTCTCCATCCTTGAACGATTCTATCTCCGATGGACTGTTCAGTACGCGGGCGGCTCCCAGCGCCCAGCTGTCACCAGCAACGACCAGGCCCTTGAGGTCGGCGGAGCTGGTTCGGAGCTGTTCGGATACCGGGGTGGGATCGAGCTTCTCGAGATCGACAATGGTGAGCTTCGTCTTCAGGGTGATCTCCGAGAAAAGCTCGCCTTCTTTCAGGCGCTCCTCGGCGAGGGTTCGCAGCGAGGCGCAGGGGGCAGCGGCATCGATGCCGTCGAGCTCTTCAAGCTTAAGCTGGAAGATCTTTCCATCCAGCTCGAGGCGGCCGTCGAGCTCGAGCAGCAACCGGCGCAGGAGCGCGAACTCGCGCAGGCAGTGATGCTTCGCCTCCTCCTTGAGGCTCTGGAACTGGCTGGCCCGCTCGGCGGCTATCGATGCGATGGAAGATGATGCAGCCTGGGTCTGGTCCCTGGCGGTGACGGGGGAGAGGTCTTCGCTGGAGGCCATCTCCACCAGGCCAGCGAGCAGCTCCGGGTCTTCATTGTAGCGCGGGCTCGAGAGCTCATAGTCATGGATGGATCGATGGCCGTAGAGCTCGATGAAATCGGCGGAATCGCGTTCGCCGCGTTTGATCGCGGGAAGCAGCTCAAGGGCTCGCCGGACGATGGTTCGCGGACCTTCTGGAAGCACCGGGACCTTGCCGCGGATCGCGCGCTCAGCCGAGCGCATGTAGAAATCCGCCGCGATGTTGATCAGCTCGACCTGGACATGCGTTCGCGTCCGGAGGTTCTCGCGCCACTGCCTGGAGAGCTCCAGCAGCTCTGATGTCTCGAGCCTGGAGAGATCGATGGCTTCGCGAATCTTGAGTTCACGCAGGTATCCGGGGAGGAAGGCCTCCTGGTAGTTCTGCTTGAGCTTCCAGGCATCCCGGGTGAGACGGAAGGAGGCGATGAGACCGGGTCCGCTTGCCGAGCGCCTCTTTTCCACCGAGCGGTTGATATAGAGGTGTCCGAAGGCCGAGACCAGCAGCTCGGGCCCCTCTTCCTCCGCCTCGTAGGGGATGCCGAGGATTCTGCAGGCAAGGTCTGTGCTGCCGCCCGGCTCCCAAAGCGATTGCATGAGGGAGAGGCTCAGGGGGGTAGGCCGGGGGAGCAGCTCGGACAGTTCGTTCTGGTAGAGAGCCATTCCGGATTCTTCCGGGGCTCCACTTTCGACAGCCAGCTCGAGCAGGCGCCTGCGCTCGATCTCGAAGGCGGCCTGTGGCTTGCCTTCATGGTCGTTTGAGAGCCGAGTGGTTACGTCGCGCGCCTGGAGAATGGTGAACTCTCCGTCCCGGCAGGCCCACTCGATGTCCTGCGGAGTTCCGAAGAGCTCTTCTATACGGGTGCCGAGCTCGATCAGCGGAGTGAGATCGAGCGGGGAGCAATGTTCATCGAGCTTACGTCCGCTGAAGCGGCCGTAACGGAAGGAGGCTGGATTGGCGGTGCCGCTGACAAGCGCCTCACCAAGACCCTCGACCATTTCAACAAGCATGCTCCCCGTCTCTCTCGGGTGCTCGGTAAAGAGCACCCCGGCGTATTCGGCGGGAACCATCTTCTGGATGATGATTCCGCCTCGCTCCTCGGCCCCAAGGCCGTAGGAACTCACCCGTCCATCGTTTATTGACTCTTTGACCTTCTTAATCGCCGCGCCGAGCTTCTTCCATTCGACGTTCAGAACGGAGTCGAAGATGCCCGCGTAGCTCTTGTCGGAGCCGTCTTCGTTCAGACCCGAGCTGCGCACGGCGGCCTTCTCGATGTCGGCCTCTTTCCATGCCGCCTCGAGCTCTCGCAGCAGCGAGGACTCCAGCTCCATGTCCTGGCCGAGACTTTCGAGTAATTTCGCGCTCAGCACAAAACCTCCCGGAACCGGGAGCCCCGCCTGGATCATGACGCCCAGGCGGGTGGCCTTATTGCCGCAGCCGCCGTGATGGGCGCAATCGGAAAGCTTGACCAACGTTCCCTTGTCTTCTTCGCTCGTTGCGGGAGAGCTTTCCTGGCTGCCTGATTCACCCGTCTTGAGGACTGCCGCGATCAGCAGGGTCTGCAGCAGCCCGGTGCCGATGCTGAGGACGAGATAGAAGTTTACGGCGGCGCTGAAGTTGTAGCTGATGGCGCAGAGCAGGACGGCGAGGGCGGAGCCTGTCAGCAGCCTTTTTCTTCGCGAGCCGCCGGCGCTCAGAACAACGTGCGCCAGCACCGCCGCGCCCAGGCAGATCGGCAGGGCCAGGAGGGGGTCGGGAGCCGAGAGATCTGGTATCCACCCGAGGGCATCCTTATTCGAGGATCCTATGGAGGTGATCGCGTTGCAGAACAGGAGCATCACGAAGACCTGCAGAGCTGTCGCCAGGAGGTTGCGTAGCGGCGTGATTCCATTCTTCTTACGCAGGGAGTTGATGGCTCGCAGGAGCCGGTCGGGGTCATTCGCCAGCTTCTTCTTCAGCCCGGAAATCCTCGGCTTGAGCTCCCTGGTGAGGGCCTGGTCTTTTTCGGTTTTCAGCGCCAGGGGGAGGAGCAGGACTCTCAGCAGCAGGACACTGAGGATGATAGCGACCGCGAGGTGGCCGAAGAGTCCACGCAGCCACTCGAGGGTGATCTTGAATGGCGTCGAGAGGTAGCCGAGGAGATCTCCACTCTGGGCCCGCTGCCATTGCAGCACATGCGGCCTGGTAGAGCTCGCCGGGAAAAACTCGTGGGGAACGGTATAGCGCCCGAGGAACTCGTGTCCCCGCCGACTCAGCTTGAGCCCCATCACCTGGGCGTAAAACGAGCTGCGCTTGTCGTAGCACGGAATGATGATGGGGGTCTCGTAGGGAATCCGGGTATCGAGAATGTTCTCGAGTTCGGCGGTCGTCATCTTTCGGATGGGTATGTTGATGGCGCCCGGAAGGCTCCCCTGTTCGAAGTCCGACTCGTAGCGAATGTCGACAAAGACGGCTTCGCTGGAGCCGACGAGTTCTTCGACGGTCGACGTGTCGAGGAGCCTGTTCTTGTTGGTGAAGCCAGGGAGTCCACGCAGCGTTTTCACTCTTTTGCCGTTGGCATGCAGGAGGGGATAGCCTTCGGCTATCCATTTCTCATAGCCGCCTACGAGGAACCGGCAGTCGTATCCAAGCTCCTTGAATTCTTCACAGAGCTCTGAGCTGCGGTTGCCTGAATAGCACAGCAGGACTGACGCGGCCCCCTTTCCAGGAAGCTGC
>CAUZHA010000088.1:0-19170 GCA_963579555.1 Planctomycetes bacterium UBA1146 | reverse complement strand
TTCCGCGGAGATGGAGCCGAAGCTCATGGCGCCGGTGCAGAATCTCTTCACGATTTCGCTGGCGGGCTCGACCTCATCAACCGGTATGGGGCCGGGGCCGGATTCGGGGTCGAATTTGAGCAGTCCCCGGAGGGTGCACCTGTTTCGGTCACTCTCATTGACGAGCTTCGAGAAACGGCTGTAGGCGTCGGCGCTGTTCTCCCTGGCGGCCATCTGGATCTCAGAGATGCTCTCCGGGTTCCACATATGTCGTTCGCCGCCTGCGCGCCAGTGGTATTCACCGGGGTTGTTGAGCACGCCGGGGTCGACGTTTTCGCTGGAGGGGTAGCCTGCCTCGTGCCTCCGCAGCGACTCGGCAGCCAGGACGTCGAAGCCAACACCCTGGATCCGGCTCGCGGTGCCGTCGAAGCAGCGCTCGATGACCTCGTCCCGAATGCCGATCGCCTCGAAAATCTGGGCTCCTTTATAGCTCTGGAGTGTGGAAATTCCCATTTTCGCCATGACCTTGAGCATCCCCTTGGCGACTCCTTTTCGGTACCCCTCAACAATCTTGTCTGCGGTGTAGCCGTCGGGAAAGAGCCCGTCGTCGCTGCATTTGCGGAGAGCCTCGAAGGCGAGGTAGGGGTTGATCGCGTCCGCTCCGTATCCAATCAGCAGGCAATGGTGATGAACCTCTCGGCCTTCGGCGGTTTCGAGGATGATTCCAATCCTGGTTCGCTTGGCTTGCTTGACAAGATGCTGGTGGACGGCGCCGCAGGCGAGGAGGGAGCTTGCCGGGACGCGGTCGGGGCCGACGGTCCTGTCGGAAAGGATGATCAGGCTGTCGCCATGATCGATGGCCTCTTCGGCTTCACGGGAAATTCTTTCGAGGGTGTTCGTGAGTCCATCCTGGCCATCTCCGCGCGGGTAGGTAATGTCGATGGTCTTTGTTCTCCAGCCGCGGTGGTCCATTTTTTTCAGAGTCGCCAGCTCCCCATTGGTGAGTATGGGGTGCGGCACCCTGAGCCTGGCGGCCTGCTCCTCTGAAGTTTCCAGCAGGTTTCCTTCAGGGCCGATATAGGATTCCAGCGACATGACCATCTCTTCCCGTATTGAATCGATGGCAGGGTTGGTCACCTGCGCGAAGAGCTGCTTGAAGTAGTCATAGATCATTCTCGGCTGGTCCGAGAGGCAGGCCAGGGCCGAGTCGTTCCCCATCGATCCAACAGGGTCTCTCTTCTCTGTCACCAGGGGGACCAGCATGAAGGCGAGCGTCTCGGTGGTATAGCCGAAGGCCTGCATCCTGCTGAGCAGGTCCGTGTCGGTAAGGCTCGTCTCCGGCGGTATGGCGGGCAGCTTGTCCAGCTCGATGACCTGGGATTCAAGCCATTTCCCGTAGGGGCGGCGGACGGAGAGGTCGCGCTTCAGCTCATTGTCATCGATGATCTTTCCCTGCTCGAAATCTACAAGGAACATTCTCCCGGGCTGAAGCCGGCCCTTGAACTTGACGTTTTCCGGCTTTACCTGCAATACGCCAACCTCGGAGGCCATGATGACCTTGTCATCGTGGGTTACGTAGTACCGGCTGGGGCGGAGACCGTTTCTGTCGAGGACCGCGCCGATGAAGTGCCCATCGGTGAAGGCGATGGACGCCGGGCCATCCCACGGCTCCATCAGAGCTGAGTGATATTCATAGAAATCGCGCTTCGACTTGTACATCGACTCATGGTTCTGCCAGGCCTCGGGCACCATCATCATGACGGCCTCGGGCAGCGTTCTTCCTGCCATCAGGAGGAACTCGAGCACGTTGTCGAAGGTTCCGGAGTCGGAGCAGTCGGGCTCGCAAACGGGGAAACATTTTTCCAGGTCTCCATTGAAAAGCCCGGATTCAATCACGCCCTCTCGCGCTGCCATCCAGTTCATGTTGCCGCGCAGGGTGTTGATCTCTCCATTGTGCGACATGAATCGGTTCGGCTGCGCCCTGTCCCAGGAGGGAAAGGTGTTGGTGGAGAAGCGTGAATGGACCATGGCCAGGTGGCTGGTGTAGTCTTCTTCTTCCAGGTCGGGGAAGTAAGGGACCACCTGTTCGCTCATCAACTGCCCCTTGTAGATGATCACCTTGGTGGAGAGGCTGCAGATGTAGAAATCCTTCGCTTCCTCATGGTCAATGGAGCGGAGCTGGTGGCTGGATTGTTTTCGGATGACGTAGAGCTGGCGCTCGAATCCGTCTCCATCGAGTCCATCGGAGGCGGCGACGAATAATTGTTCAATTACCGGTTCGCTGGCCAGGGCCGCGGGGCCGATGTCCGCCTCTTTCGCCCTGGTGGGCACTCGCCGCCAGCCGATCAACTCCTGTCCCTGGGCTTCTATCATCGAGGCCACAGCGTCTTTACACTGTTGCCTGAGAGCCCCATCCTGCGGCAGGAAGACGTTCCCGGCGGCAAATTTCCCCGGCTCGGGCAGGTCCTTTTGCAGGTCTTCCCGAGCGACGCGGGTCAGGAATTCATGGGGCAGCGCGGTCAGGAAGCCGGCGCCATCGCCAGTGTTGGCTTCGCAACCGCAGGCTCCTCGATGGCTCATGTGGTCGAGCATTTCCCGGGCATCGAGAAGCATTTGATGGCTTCGCCTGCCTTTGATGTCCGCTATGAAACCAACCCCGCAGCTGTCTTTTTCGTTGGCGGGGTCGTAGAGACCGGTCTTTTTTGGAAAGCCTTTAAATGCCATAGTTTAGGTAGGCCAAGTGACAAAAATGGAGCGGCCTGGATGGAGCCTGCTCCTGAAAAGTACGAACCCGATTCGAAACCCGGTTGGGGATCACCGAGATTGCCATATGCAGAAGAATTAGTCAATTGGATTAGAAATAAGCACTGTATAAGGTAAGCTTATTAAAGTATGTCAGAAATCTTACGTGACCGGACATCCAGCTTAAATCTCCAGGCCATCGAAGTGTTTTGTGAGGTCGTTAAGGGCCGCAGCTTCTCTAAAGGCGCGGAGCGCCTGTCGATTTCTCAATCAGCTGCCAGTCAGCAGGTCGCCAACCTTGAGCAGGTCCTTGGCTTGAAGCTCCTCGACAGGAGCTACCGGCCGTTGCAGGTCACAGAAGATGGCGAGCTCTACTACAAGGGGTGCCAGCAATTGCTTGAGGAATATCGTGGAGTCCTCGACCAGATCAGGAGGAAGCGAAACTCGGCCGAGGGGCAGGTCAGGGTTGTTTCCATCTACTCCGTTGGGCTTCATACGCTGGATGACTTCGTTCGCAGGTACATGCAGGAAAACTCAGGCTCGACCGTTCGTCTTGAGTATTACCACCCAGTGAAAGTATACGAGGCCATTCTCGCCGATGAAGCCGAGGTCGGAGTGATGTCTTATCCCCGAGGGAGCCGCCATGTGGAGGTGCTCCCCTGGCTGGAAGAGGAGATGATTCTGGCTTGCCCATCAGGCCATCCGCTGGCCAAAACAAAAAGAATAGACGCGCATCGCCTCGCAGGCGCTAATTTCGTGGCCTTTGAAAAAGACCTGAAGATACGGCGGGAGGTGGACCGGTTCTTCAGAGAAAACGGGATCGAGATAAACATCCAGAGCGAGTTCGATAATATTGAGACCATCAAGCAGGCGCTTGATATTTCAACCGCCGTGAGCATCCTGCCCGCCCCTAGCGTCGCTCGGGAAGTGGAGCGGGGGATCATCACCGAGGTCCGGCTCAAGGGAGTGAACCTCCGGCGCCCCGTGGGAATAATTGTCAGGAAGGGCAGAGAGCTCACGGCGACAGCGAGAAATTTCATCTCCTTCCTGATGGGCGCTTCGCCGGGCGAGCCCCTGGAGATAGCCGGGGAAGAGGGCTAAAAGCCCTGGGCGCGAAGCTGCCGGCGAAGGGATTCGACACTGCCCTGGTCGATTCCTTCGGGATGGTTTTCGATCAACCAGTCGAGGTCGCTGGCCGCGCCAGCGGGCTGCCCTGTGCGTGATCGGAGAACCGCTCTCTGCCACCTGTCGATGGCGGAGCTCGATCGGATGGTTAAAGCCAGGTCGAGGTACCGCATCAGGGCCTGGACGTCCTGCTCGAGGGTGGCGACGTTGATCAGGTTTCGAACCATTCGTTCAAGGATGTCCCGCTTGCTGCCCGGAACAAGATCCGCCTCGGATAGCCCGGCTCCGCTCAGCCTGGAGGCATCCTCAAGAGTTATCATTTTGCACTTATCAAACACGTCGATCAGGGAAGTCTTCCCTCCAGGCGGCTTGTGCCGGACGATGAAATGGCGCGGGATTCCAATCCCCTCGATCGCGATGCCGGCCTTCCTCGCTAATTCAATAAAGAGAATGGCAAGCGAGATCGGCAGGCCCTCGCGGTCATCGATAACCTCGTTCAGGAAGCTGTTGGCCTTGCTGTAGTATTCCATCCTGCTGCCGCGGAAGCCCAGGTCGGAGTTGAAATAGCTGATCAGGCCCTGGAGTCTTTCTTCCGGGGCGCTGACTCCGTCCAGACGGTCTTTGAGCTCCTCGGCAAAGCGGTCAAGGAGCCTGAGGTATGGCTCGGTTTCCAGGTCCGGGTTGTCGGCCTTGGAGACGAGCAGGGCCGCGTGAACCAGGTTGAAGTCGTCATCGGGTTTGCCGAGGACCCTGGCAAGCGATTTTTCAATCAGCCGTTGGTGCACCAGGGTGGACAGGTGCTGGATGCGAAAGGCCTCCTTTTCAAGCTCCCTGGACCTCGCCTTCAGCTCCCTGATTACCGGGGCGCCGTAGCCCGCGAGGCCCTCAACGATTTCGGGAGATGGGGGGCCTCGAGGGTCAATTTTCGAGGCCAGATTCCGAACCTTCTCGCGATCACCGGCCGCAAGGGCCGCGGCTGGGATCTCCTTTCCTATCTTGAACCGTCGGAATTCAGCAGATGGGGTCCTGAACTTGCAGAGTCCCGCTTGCCCGGGGCCGAGCTCCTGGTCCTCGATGCTGATGACCTCGGTGCCGTTTACCGAGCAGGTTATCTCGTGGGCCTGGATCTTGACCCTGATGTTGTTCCATTCGCCTGGTTGGTAGTCGGGGCACGGTACCGTGGCGAGAACCGTCCATTCAAACAGGGTCGGCCCAAGAAATCGAGTCAACCGCAGGGCTCCATTGGTTGGGTAGAATCCGTAATGTTTGTCGCCGCCGGAAGAGTGGAAGACGAGCCCGGCAGCCCCGGCTTCGTCTTCGAGTTTTACGTCAACAGAGATCTCGAAGGCATCCCCGGGCTCTTTGGCTGTGGAGAGGCAGACCATTCGGCCCCCGAATCCAGTCCCGGTACCGCTGGAAATCAGCCGGCCGGCTCGTTGACGCCAGCTGCCTCCGGGAGTGGCCACCTCCCAGACCCGCTTGTCGAGGGAGCCGATTCGAAGCCAGCGCTTGATGTCCATCGGGTCGGGGTTCGCCAGCAGGCGCTTCAGGGCATTGGAAGGGATGGCGAAGCCTATGCTCTGGGCGGACTTGATCGCGATGATGCCGATGACCCGGCCCTCCTCATCGACGAGGGGGCTGCCGCTGTTGCCGGGTTCGATCGGCATGGCGACCTGGATCATGGCGCGCCCATCGAGCTGCCGCTCTTCAGCGATCACCCCCCTGGCGACGCTATTGTTCAGGCCAAGAGGGTTTCCGACGGTAAGGACTTCCTGGCCGGTTCGTATCATGCTTGAATCGCCCAGCTTGAGGCCAGCCGGAGCTTTGCCTTCCACCTTGACAACAATGAGGTCGGCTTCGCGGTCAACGGCGATGATTTCCCTGGGCTCCAGTTTTTTTCCGCCGGGCAGGGTGATGGTGAAGGGCCTTCCCTCGCCGATCACATGAAAGTTGGTTACCAGGTAGCCCTCGGTGCCGACAAAGAAACCGCTCCCAACCCCGGAGGCGCCGCCGTCTCTGCCGGAGGCTGTGATCGCCGCCACCGACTGGCGGGTTTGCCTGATGAGGCTCTCGATGGCCGCGGGCGCGTCCTGCGCTGACGAGACTCCTCCCTCCAAGGTCGAGAGAAGTACCAGGGCGGACAGGCAAGACCTGAAGATTTGGTTTTCGATGTTCATGAATTCCCGACGCATCCAGGTAGGAAGACCTGAAGAAAGCTTATAGGAGGACCTGCAAGAAGTCAGGTGGAAAGAGACGGAGGATCCTCAGCTCCCGCCGGAGATGGCGGGAACGATGTGTATCACGCTGTCCGGTAAAACCTCGGCGAAGATTCCCCTGGAGGTGACGACGTTGTCTATGGAGATGGCGAGTCCAGGCGCGATCAGATCATCTTTGATGAGGCGGTCCTTGAAGCCGGGGTGGGCGGTGTCGAGATTGGATACCAGGCGCCGAAGGGAATCCCCTTCGGCTTCCACCTCCGTCAACCCCCCGGTCAACTCCTGCATTTGCGGAGGTATATGTACAATTGCCATCGTGATCTCGCTCGAGCCTGTCAGGAGGCTCCGTTGCCATCTTTCGTTATCGCTGCATGAACACGCGGAGGCGACATCGGAAGCTCCGTCATTCGGATTCCCGTAGCGTTTTTTACAGCGTTGGCGACAGCTCCCGGAGGGGGAACGATGGGGGTCTCGCCAACGCCGCGAACTCCAAATGGATGGGACGGGTTGGGGACCTCGATGATCACGGTGTCGATCATGGGGACATCGAGGGCCGTAGGCATTCGGTAATCAAGCATGGTGGGGTTGAGCATGTGACCCTTTTCATCGAAGAGGTATTCCTCGTTGAGGGCCCAGCCGATCCCCTGGACTGATCCGCCCTGCATCTGGCCTTCGACATAGCTCGGGTGGATCGCCTTGCCCGCATCCTGGAGGGCAGTGTAGCGGAGGATGTGGACCTTGCCGGTTTCGACATCCACCTCCAGGTCGCAAATGTGAACACCAAAGCCGTTGGTGAATCCTTGCGGGTCAACAGAAGCCCTGGCGGTGATCAGGCCTCCGGTCCTGCTCAGCTTTGCGCAAAGCTCCTTGAAAGAGATGGAGTCGTCTCCCCGGGTGAAGAGCGCGTTGGAGAACTCCACGTCTGCGGCTTCGCATTCCCAGAGTTTGGCGGCCCTCTCCTTCATCTGGGAGATAATGTCTTTTCCCACCTCGACGGCGGCGAGTCCTGTGGCGAAGGTGACCCTGCTGCCGCCCGTGATGTCAGTATAACCAACGCTGTCCGTGTCGGCGACCTTGGGGTTGATGTCCTCCGCGGCAATGCCGAGGGTCTCGGCCAGCTGCATCGAAATGGAGGTGCGAGTTCCTCCGATGTCGGTGGACCCCTCCAGAAGAGTGACGGTTCCATCCGCGTTGACGTGGCCCGTGGCCGCGGATTTGAGCCCGATGTTAAACCAGAAGCCGGCGGCGACTCCCCGGCCGCGGTTAGGGCCCTCAAGAGGAGATTTATAGTGGTCATGGTTCTTGGCCGCCTCCAGCGTTTCAACCAAGCCTATCCGGGGATAGACGGGGCCATCGACTCTCTTGGTTCCCTCCCTGGCGGCATTCAGGAGTCTCAGGTCAATCGGATCCATCTCGAGTTTTTCAGCCAGCTCGTCAACGAGGGACTCGATCGCGTAGGCGACGTGGGTGGAGCCGGGAGCCCTGTAGGCCTTGGTCCACGGCTTGTTGACACAGATGTCATAGCCATCGATGTTGGCGTGTTCGATGTCGTAGCAACTGAATACGCACATGACGCCCGGGCCAATCACGCCGCCGGGGAAGGCTCCTGTGTCGTAGGCGAGCCAGGCTTCGCCGGCTGTCATCTTGCCGGTTTCGTCGACGCCGAGCTTGATTCTCATAAAGGATGCCGGGGTGGGGCCGGTTCCCTCAAAGACGCCATCCCTGGTCATCTGGATCTTGACCGGGCGGCCGCATTTCCTGCTGAGCACCGCGACCACAGGCTCCAGGTAGACCGGGATTTTTCCGCCGAAGCCTCCGCCGATTTCGCAGGGGATCACCTTTACCTTCGAGATCGGAACCTGGAGAATCTCTGAGGTCTGCTCGCGCGCGCTGAAGGCCCCCTGGGTGGAGGCCCAGACAGTGAGCTGGCCGTCCTGGTTCCAATGGGCTGTTGCGACGTGCGGTTCAATATAGCCCTGGTGGACGGTCTGGGTCGTGAATTCTCTTTCGACAACGATATGAGCGGCTTCGAAGGCCGCCTCGGTGTCGCCGCGCTTAAAGTGATGATGGTCTGAGATGTTGCTCGGAGTCTCGGCCTTTTCTCCTCCGGGGACCAGGTTGGTCAGCAGGCCTTCATGGAGCAGGGGCGCGCCATCCTTCATGGCTTCAAGGGCATCGGTCACGACCGGGAGCGGCTCGTATTCGATCTTGATCAAATCGAGGGCCTCCCTGGCGATGTGTACGTTCCGCGCCGCAATCGCAGCCACAGCGTGACCTTTGTAGAGCACCTTGTCCTTTGCGAGACAATTGGCTGCAAGGTGGGCCAGGTTGACGGGTCCTTCGCCGAGGTTGGCGACCTTGTCCCCGAGGTCCGGGAAATCCGCGGAGGTGGCTATAGCGAGAACCCCTGGATGGGCCTCAGCCTCGGATGTGTCGATGGACAGGATCCGGGCGTGGGCTTCAGGGCTTCTGAGTATGGCGCCCTCTACAAGCCCCTGGAGCTGGACGTCATTTCCGTAGATAGCTCTGCCGGTCACCTTGTCTACGCCATCGTGGCGAACAGGACGGGTCCCGAGAATTTTGTAATTGTCCCCGGGGTCTTTGATGACCTGGGAGTGGTTGAAATTTTCCGACATCATTTCACCTCCTTCATTCGCTCTGAGGCGGCCTGGACGGCGCGGACAATCTTGTCATACCCGGTGCACCTGCAGAGGTTGCCGGAAAGCTCGAAGCGAATCTCTTCTTCGGTAGGTTCAGGGTGACCATCAAGCAGGGCCTTTGCCGAGACCAGGAATCCCGGGGTGCAGATTCCGCATTGAAGGGCCGCGCCTTCAAGGAAGCACTCCTGCAGCGGATGCAGGTGTTCCTCATTGGCGATGGACTCGACCGTTTCGAATTCCGCGCCGTCGGCTTCCACGGCCAGGACAAGGCAGGAGTCAACAGGGACGCCGTTCATTAAAACTGTACACGCTCCGCAATTGCCGTTATTGCACCCCTCCTTGGTGCCGGTGAGTGTAAGAGTGTCCCTGAGGACCTCGAGAAGGCTTTGGCGGGCTTCGCAGAGGAATTCCACCGCTTCGCCGTTAATTGTCGTGCTGACGTGTATTTTTTTACCCATTAGTCAAAGCTCCAACCTGGTTTCAGGCTCGGTGTGTTCAGCAAAGGTTTATTCCTGAAGGGATCACTGGATTTCGGTCGCCGCCGCGCGCCCGGCCAAGAGCTCCCTTGAGGGCCCTCTTCACCAGCACACCGACAAGGTGGGTCCGGTAGTCGGCGGGGCCTCGCATGTCGCTGATCGGGGCGGCCGCCTTGCGGGCTATGTCACCGGCCTCGGCGAAGGATTCCTCGGTGGCCGGCTTCCCCTGCAGCCAGGTTTCGGCCTCACCGGCAACGACAGGTGTCGGGGCGACGGCGGAAAGAGCGAGACGGGCCTCCTCTACGGTTTCGCCCCCTTCACCAAGGCGCAGCCAGGCGCCCGCGCCGGTGACGGCGATATCCATCTCATTGCGGGGTATGAATCTCATGTAGCGCGATCCGGATGACTCGCCGCTGGGAGGGAGGGCCAGTGAAACCAGCATCTCGCCTTCGGTGAGTACATTGGTCCCGGGCGCTGTGCAGAATTCCTGCACGGGGACGAGCCTCTCTCCTCCCGGCCCGGCAATCCTGCAGGTCGCGTTTTCTACGATAAGCGCAGGTATGCTGTCAGCGGCGGGGGAGGAGTTGCAGAGGTTTCCTCCCAGGCTCGCCCGGCCCTGGATCTGCCAGCCGCCAATAATTTTGGCGGAGTCGGTGATGGACGGATAGGCGTTGATGACCTTCGCATCATTGTAGAGAACGTGGCACGGAACGGCTGCCCCAATGTCGAGGCCCCCATCGTCGCGCCAGGCCAGGCTCATGAGCTCGGGTATTTTCTTCACGTCAACAACCAGGCCGGCTTTTCTCAGGCCTTCGCGCAGTTGAACTATGATGTCTGTCCCGCCGGCAAGGACCCTGGCCTCGGAGCCCCGCTCAGTGAGCAGAGCTACGGCTTCATCGATCGTCGCGGGCGCCTTGTATTCGAAGTCTCTCAAGGGTCGCTCCCTGGTGGTTTATTTCGTCACAGCTTTCCGTCCATCGGAAGGCCGACGGATAAATGAATGGATTGTGCCAAGCCTGTCAAGCTCGCAACTTCATGATCATGGATGAAATTGGAATGATGGCCCCGCCTGGAAAAATTAAAGTGACCTGAGGAACTCCATGATGGGCTCGCAGGTTCTTTCCATCTGCAACTTGTTGAGCTTCCCACGCATATGAAGGGCCCTCGCCATGACAAGCTCGAGGGCCATTTCGAGGGGGTGAACGTGGGCCTCTCCCTCGAAGATCTCCAGGGCCCTTATGGCTGCTTCGAGGGTGCAGCAAAAGCCATTGCCTGGAGATCGCCTCAGCTTCCAGGCAGGAGTGGTTGATTGCGGCAGGGAGACGAAGGTGAGTTCCTGCAACTCGGGTATGCGCCGGGACATGGATTTTGCCTGGGCCCAGGTTGCATCGAGAAGAACCAGGCTGGTCTCTTCCCCTGCCGGGCCCTGGATGTCGGCGGGCACCAGGAGCCTGTTGTGGGCGCGCGGATAGAGAACGAGGTAGTTTCGGGATGGGTTATTCAAGACCTCCTCGCGATAGGGGAATTCCCTGGATCCCCAGGAGATCAACTCACAGGGTTCGATCATTTTTTCTACTAGACGGCCTGTGTTGCTCTGCCTGAGTAGCTCCGATGAATGTTGTATGAGTAGCAGCCCGGCTCGGCTCTTGATTCGGGGCAGGAGGGCGCATACGCAAAATTGTTCCCAGAGCCCGCAAATACGGCAGGTTGAGAGAACGCTCTTTTTCTGTTTTTTCGGGTTTCGTCGAAGCATGGGAAATCATGATATTTGGAGATAAATCCCGCCAGGTCATAAATCTTGTATGAATAGAAATTTATGGAGGTTTGAGCCCAGAATCAGGGTTATGCGTACAAAAGCTTAAAAACACCTTAACTGCCGATAAAAATGGGCTTAACAACCTATTTAAGTCCGTATATACTGCAGTCGGTTCGGTAGAAATCCCAAAAGCGTCGCCCAGCTTTCTTAGTGGAGACCAATTTATGTTGACGATTTTCGGGGATCGATCGGATAGCGGTTTTTGCGACCGCCTTCCGCGGCGTAGCTTTCTCTCAATCGGGGGATTGGCGATGGGAGGGCTGTCTTTACCGCAGATCCTTCAGGCTGAGTCGGAAAACAGAAAGAATCCCTCTCCGGGAGCCGGCAGGTCGCACAAAGCGGTCATCATGATTTTCCTGCCAGGCGGTCCGCCTCATCAGGATATGTTCGATCTCAAGATGGATGCTCCCAGGGAGATCCGTGGAGAATTCAAACCAATCCCCACAAACGTGTCGGGAATCGAGATCTGCGAGTATTTTCCACGCATTGCCCGGATGAGCGACAAGTTCAATTTCATCCGATCGATCGTCGGAGCTTCCGGCGGACATGATTCTGTCCAGTGCCTGGCGGGGCGAAGCGACAAGGACCAGCCCCAGGGTGGATGGCCTTGCATGGGAGCTAATCTCTCTGCAGTCGAGGGTCCGGTCCATCCTTCCATGCCGGCTTTCGTCGGGCTTGCTCCGGACATGGGGCACAAGCCCTGGGCCGATGCCGGCCAGGCGGGTTTTCTCGGGGTGACGCATTCTCCCTTCAAGCCTTCCGGCCCAGGGAAGGCTGACATGGTCCTGGATGGGATCTCCCTTGATCGTCTTGCCGATCGAAGGGGACTTCTTTCCAGCTTTGATCGAATGCGGCGTTCAGTCGACTCGAGTGGCGCCATGGAGGGAATGGACTCGTTCAGTCGCCAGGCTTTAGGCATCTTGACCTCCAGCAAGCTGGCCAGGGCTCTTGACATCCAGCAGGAGAACCCCCGGGTTCGTGAGCGCTACGGAAAGGGGATCCCGGGGAACGTCGCCGATGGCGGACCGCGGCTCATGGAGCAGTTCCTGATGGCCCGGAGGCTCGTTGAGGCCGGAGCCCGATGCGTGACCCTGGCTTTCAGCCGCTGGGACTGGCATGGCGGAAATTTCAAAAGAGGCCGTGAGGACATGCCCATGCTTGACCAGGGAGTGAGCGCCCTGGTCGAAGATCTCCACCAGCGAGGGCTTGACAAGGATGTCAGCGTTGTCGTCTGGGGGGAGTTTGGCCGGACCCCGAAGATCAATGACAAGGGAGGGCGCGACCATTGGCCTAAGGTGTCCTGCGCCCTGCTGGCCTGCGGCGGAATGAGGACCGGCCAGGTTATCGGATCGACAAATCGGCTCGGAGAGCATGCCAAGGACCGGCCGGTTCATTTCCAGGAGGTTCACGCGACCCTCTACCATCTCATGGGAATCAATCCAAAGACTACCACCGTGAAAGATCTCAATGGTCGACCGCACTACCTGGTCGACAGCCAATATGGACCAATGAAAGAAGTGATCTGAGGAACCCAATCCAGGTTTGTTTACAACTATGAAAACGCAATACATACTCACAATCGTTTTTGCCGGGCTCCTGCTCGGGTCCGATTCACCTGTTGATGCAAATGAGTTTACGTCCCTGACCGTTGGCCCGCCGGGAAACGACATCCTTCGTGGAGCGGATGCCAGGAAGCAGCTGGTGGTTACCGGGGAAACGGCCGATGGCTGGGCGCTGGACATCAGCTCTGGCGCTTCCTACGAGTGCGTTCCGGAGGGGGTGGTCAAGATCGACAGCCGAGGCTTTGTCACTCCTCTCGCAGATGGCGAGGTCGTTGTCCGGGTCGCAGTGACTGGCCAGGGGGACAAGCCAGTCGTCGGTGAAAAGAAGCTGAAGGTTGAGAACTATGTGGATCAGCCGGTTGTCAATTTTCCCAACCAGGTGGTCCCTATCTTCACCAAGCACGGCTGCAATGGCGGCGGATGCCACGGTAAGAGCGGCGGTCAGAACGGCTTCCGGCTCAGCCTGCTCGGGTTTTATCCAACGGAAGATCATGAATACCTGGTCAAGGAAGGTCGGGGACGGCGGGTTACGCCTGCGGCTCCCGGACTGAGTCTCCTTCTTCGCAAGGCGCTCAATCTTTCACCTCATGGCGGCGGGAAACGATTTGGCGAAGGCAGCTATGAGTACAGGATTATCCACCGCTGGCTGAGGCAGGGAATGCCGTATGGGAATACCGCAGATCTCCGGGTGGAGCGAGTCGAGGTCTTTCCTCCTCAGCGAAAAATGCCCAAGAGATCCATGCAGCAATTGTCGATCATCGCTTTTTATAACGATGGCAGCTACGAAGATGTCACCCCGATGGCCACCTTCGAGGTTAACGACAAGGAGATGGGGGAGGTTGATTTGAAGGGGCGTGTCCAGGTCTACGACCTCAGTGGAGATGTCGCGGTGATGGTACGTTACCAGGGGCAGGTTGGCGTCTTCAGGTCGACTGTGCCTCTTGGCGTGGAGGTTACAGATCTCCCCGAGCCGCGAAACTTTATCGACACAGCCGTCTTTAATAAGCTCAAGCTTCTCGGCATGCCTCCCTCGAAGGCCTGTGATGACCAGACCTTCATCAGGAGGGTCACCATCGATATCGCGGGTCGGCTGCCCACCGCCGCGGAGGCCGAGGCCTTCGCCGTGGCCGATGCGGAGACGCGCCGCGACAGGGCTATCGAGAGGTTGCTCGAGTCCGGCAGCTACGCTGATTATTTCACCAACAAATGGGCGGCCCTGCTGCGAAACAAGAAGACCAAGGCGACCTATGAATTGGGCACCTTCGCATTCCATGACTGGCTGAGAGAGATGATCCACACGAACGCTCCCTATGACCAGATTGTCAGGAATATCGTTGCCGCATCCGGCGACCTGCAAAGCAACCCAGGAGTTGTCTGGTACCGCTCGGTCAACAAGACCGAGCAGCAGGTTGAAGACTCCGCCCAGCTGTTTCTCGGAATGCGGATCCAATGCGCGCGGTGTCATCACCACCCATTCGAACGCTGGAGCCAGAAGGACTACTATAGCTACCAGGCCTTCTTCAGCCGTGTCGGCCGCAAGAAAAACCCTGACGGGCTCGCTGATGCAGAGAGAATTTTTCACAATCGGGGCAAGGCCAGCGCCAAGAATCCCCGATCGGGGGAGACCCTCTCTCCTGCCGGTCTCGGAGGCAAGCCTCTTGACCTTACGCCCGATTCCGATCCTCGCCAGGCTCTTGTCGACTGGATGACGAATCCGGCCAACCCGTTTTTCGCCCCGGCCCTGGTTAATCGATACTGGAAGCACTTCTTCGGCAGGGGGCTGGTAGATCCCGAGGACGACATGCGGGTCACGAACCCAGCCTGCAACCCCGAGCTTCTCGAGGCCCTGGCGAAATCATTTATCGACAGCAAGTTTGATCTCAAGAATCTTGTACGGACGATCTGTCAGTCAAAGGTCTACCAGTTGAGCTCTATTCCCAACGAGCACAATGTTCGAGACAAGCAGAATTTTTCCCGGTTCTATCCGCGCCGGCTCAATGCCGAGGTGCTCTATGACGCGCTCAACCAGGTGACCAAGTCACAGGGTGGCTTTGGCGGTGTTCCTCCCGACACCAGGGCCATTCAATTGCCCGATGCCGGCCAGAAGAACTACTTCCTGACCGTGTTTGGCAAACCGATGGCCGACAGCGCCTGTGAATGCGAACGTTCAAACGATGCGAACCTGGCCCAGAGCCTCCATCTCTTGAACTCCAAGGAGGTGCTCGGAAAAATTTCGAATGAAAATGGCAGGGCAGGGCTCCTGAGCCGTGACGACAAACGTACCGAGCAGGAAAAACTGCGCGAGCTCTACCTCTGGTTCTATTCCAGGGAGCCTCAGAGTGAAGAAGTGAACCTGGCGCTTGCCCACCTGGGGAAGGGTGAAAAAAAGGCGGCCTATGAGGACATTATCTGGGCCCTCCTGAATACCAAGGAGTTCCTCTTTAATCATTGAGGAGATTCCTGGTTCACCGGGGAGCCTGGCCGCTCCTTTCACGTCTTCCTGGCTGCAACGTGGCCCTGTAATCCACTTCAACCCAGCTGTTATCGGCCCGGCCATCGGTCTGTGGCGAATGAGAACTATGAAAAACAGAACCTTCTTACTCCTGGTTGCGTTGTTTGTCTTTGTTGGATTGCACACCTCGACCGCCTTCTCTCAAATGCCGCAGGCCCGGTTATGGGGAATCTTTCCTCTTGGCGCGCAGGCTGGGAAGGAGACGTCCATCCGGCTTATGGGGGTGGATCTCGATGGAGTCGACTCCCTTCTTTTCACCCACCCTGGGATCAAGGCTGTCGCAAAGAGAAAGAGCGCGAGTCCTTATGCTGAATTTCTCAACGAAGAGCCCGGGGTCGAGGCTGGTCTTTTTACCCTGAACATTGGCGCTGATGTTCCTCCAGGAGTTTACGAGGCACGGGCGGCTGGAGATTTCGGGATGACGAATCCTCGGTGTTTCGTCGTGAGCTCTATGGAAGAGGTGGTTGAGCAGGAGGGCAATAACAGCCTGGCCGAAGCCAAGGCGATCCCCTTTGCCTGTACGGTCAACGGCTCCATCCAGGCGGCCAACGACAGGGATTTTTTCCGGTTCAAGGTTCCCAGGGGCACCAGGGTGGTCATCGATTGCCTTGCCTCACGGATTGATTCTCAGCTGATACCTCTTCTCTCGGTCTACAACTCGAGGGGGATTGAGATCGCGCGGAGCAGAATCGATAAGCGGCGGGACGCCCTGGTCGATGTCGTGGCTGCGGATGATGGCCCCATGATCGTCGGGATTCGTGATCTTCTGTACAAGGGCTCGGCGAATCATTTTTACAGGCTGGAGGTCTCGGCCAGTCCGCATGTTGATACTATCTTTCCTCCCAGCGCCGTTGCCGGGAGCGAGGTTGAATTTCTTTTCCTTGGCAGGAACCTCCCCGGAGGGCAGCCGGCCCCTGAGTTCGCCTTCAACGGAATTGTTCCCGAAAAGCTTGTTCGGAAGGTCAAGGTCCCTGGCTCGCCCGGCAACTCCGGCGCCTTGTCAGAATCCAGGGATTTTGGTCTTCAGCGCTATTCGGATGTGCTGCAGCCGGATCTTGGAGCCTCGGATGGAGCCTACCTGTGGGTGGCGAACGACCCGGTTCTTGCTGAGGCGGAGCCGAATAATTTACCGGGAAAGGCTACCGCTCTTAAGATCCCGTGCGAGGCGGCGGGGCGCTTCTATCCCCGGGGCGATCGAGACTGGTTTGAATTTTCGGTCGAGGAGGATGGGGCCTTCAAGGTGGAGGTCAGGTCGCAGCGTCTCGGGCTGGGAACCGACCCGGCCTATATGATTCAGCAGGTTCTCGTCGACAAGGATGGCAAGGAGACTGTCAAGGAGCTCAAGTTCCAGGATGATGGCTTGCCCAATGTCGGCGGCGGGCATTTCGGTACGGTTTCAGATGATCCCTTTGGCGAGATTACTGCCAAGAAGGGTAATCGGTACCGCGTTCTCGTTCGGGACCTGTACAGTGACAGCCGCGCTGACCCGCGTAATGTCTACAGCCTCGTCATTCGCAGGAGTGCCCCTGATTTTGAGGTCGTCCTCCTGCCCGGGTTCCCGGAGTCCGACACGGACAACAAGAAGAACAAGCCTAGGGTCTGGGGATCCCTGCTTCGCCGGAACGGAACGGAACGCTACATCGCCTATGTCGACAGGAAAAATGGCTATGCCGGGGCGATTGATCTCGAATTTGAAGGCCTCCCGGAATTCATCAAGGGAGGCAAAGGGCAGATACCCGCGGGCAAAAACTCAACGACCCTGCTGCTCCATGTCGGCGCGGAGGCCGCTGATTGGGAGGGCATCCTGAAGGTCTTCGCGAAGGCGCGCCTGGGAGATAAAGACGTTCGGCGCGAGGCGACCTATGGGACGCTGCTCTGGTCGGGGCTCTCCAAGGCCAGGCTCACCTCCGGAGTCGGAATGGCTGTTTCCGGCGCGGAGTCCAGTCCTTTCAGGATTGAGTCGTCAACGCTCGAGAATGAGATGGCCCATGGCGGCAGCCTCGAGCTCGCCTTGAAGGTGTATCGGGAGGAAGGTGCGCAGGGCAAGATTACGGTTGACGCGGTCAACCTGCCGCCGAATGTCGAGCTGAAGAAGTTCACCGTGAACGATAAGCAAACTGAAGCCAAGGTGAAGGTGACGGTCAAGCCGGGAGCCCCCATCGGGTCCCAGTCCTTCCACTTCAGGTGCAACACCGAGGTTCAATACAAGAGAGGCCTGGCTCTTGTCGAGGTAGCAAAGAAACGTCATGAGAAGATGGGAGGGATCTTGAAGTCCATCTCGGGCGTCTACACGGAAAAAAAGAAGGCCGCGGATGAATCCAGGAAGAAGAAGTCGCTGGCGGAGGGCGAGGTCAAAAAACAAACCGAGGCGCTCGCTGCGGCAAAAAAAGTCAGCGAGGTGGCCTCTGCCGATCTCAAGGCGATGGCTGAGAAGTTAAAATCCGCGGAGGGTGCAGTGAATACCAACCCCACAGATCAGGGGCTGGTGAAAGCTAAAGAAGATGCGGCCAAGGCTGCCGAGGCTGCCGAGGCAAAGGGCAAGGAGGCTTCCGAGAAATTTACCCAGGTCGAGAATGCTCACAAGGCGTCCATGGATGCGGCGCGATCCGCAGATGCCGCGTTGAAGAAGGCGGAGGAGGAGGCCAAGGCTGCCAGGGAGAGGGAAGAGCGGGCCAAGAAGGTCCTCGACGCGGCGAAGAAGGATGCCGATGGCCTGTCCAATGCCGCGAAGCCAAAGAAGGTGAAGGTCGGCATCTATTCTGTCCCGATCAACCTCAAGATCACCCAGGCAGCCTTCGCGTTTGAGGGCGAACTCGCTCCCGGCGGACTGAAGGTGAAGGCGGGGCAGTCCGCGGATCTTCCGATCAAGCTCCAGCGGCTCTATGGTTTCAATGAAGAGGTGAAGGTCAAGGCCGTCCTTAAAGATGTCAAGGGCGTCAAGATCGCAGATGCCGCGGTGGCCAAGGGTAAGCCGGACACCCTGTTGAAAATCCAGGTAGAGAAGACCTCTCCTCCCGGGAAGTATGATATCGAGCTCCAGGCCACTGGTAAGTTCGGTAGCGCAAACCACACTGTTAAAGGCAAGTTCCAGCTCGTTATCGAGGCGCCTGAAGAACCCAAGAAGGTGGAAGAAAAAAAATAATATGTTCTCGACTCTATTTCGTTCATTGGTGATTTACAGACCACTTTTGTTGGTGTCTGCGCTCCTTCCTGTCCAGGGAACCCTGGTCGGCCAGGAGGCCATCGCGATTGAAAAGGTCGATCGTAAAGATCCGGTTTTATTTCAAAACGAGATTCTTCCCATGCTGAGGTCGAATTGCGTTGCCTGCCATTCTTCTACCAAGGCGCGAGGGGACGTCAACCTGGAGTCTGTCAAGGCGATCCTCGCGAGTGGGGAGGATGGTCCGATTGTCGTAGCCGGGAAAAGCGGTGAAAGTATTCTCCTGAAGGCGGCATCCCATCAGGCGAAGCCCATTATGCCGCCGAAGAAGAACAAGGTCGGCGCCAAGCCTCTCACATCGAAAGAGCTCGGGTTGATCGCGTTGTGGATTGACCAGGGAGCCAAGAGCGGCGGCGTCGCCAGCACGCCCGTCGCTGTGGAGTGGCATCCGCTGCCGGTCGGGCACAACCCGATTTACGCTACTGCTGTTCGTTTCGATGGGAAGATTGCCGCCTGCGCGAGGGCGAACCAGGTCTTCCTCTACGAGCTTGATTCCGGCGGGGTGATCACCAGGCTTACAGACCCCGCGCTTGTTGAGGCCGGGCCTTACAAGAGGGCGGGGATCGCGCACCTCGATAGTGTCCAGAGCCTTGCTTTCAGCCCGGATGGCGAGACCCTCGCATCGGGAGGGTTTCGTTGCGTTAAAATCTGGAAGCACCGCAAGGGCGTCTCGCTCGCTGAGTTCGACGCCGGCACGGCCAACGTTGCCTGCCTGGATGTCTGTCCGGCGGCCGGGGTCCTCGCTACAGGGCATGAAGATGGAAAGGTGCGGGTGCAGAAGACATCAGGTGAGCTTCTCGGGGAGATCCCCGCGGCTTCCGACTCGGTCATCTCTCTCAGCCTTGCCATGGATGGGAAGTCT
>CAUZHA010000087.1:0-19685 GCA_963579555.1 Planctomycetes bacterium UBA1146 | reverse complement strand
CCCGTAAGGATAACAAGCCCTACGTGGTCAAACTTGATAGCCGAATAGATGAGGATCTGCTTCGTATCGAGAGACTGAGAGCTTACGAAGATGAGAAGGGCGTCGACCTCGGTCGCTACCTGCCTCACAACCAGTCAGCTCAGAATTGAAGCCGTCTCTCAACGAACCACTTAAGTAAGGAGGAGGCCCCGGGATCCGGGTAGCCAGCTAAGGAGAAAGAATGAAGTCTTCCAGTTTGAAACAGAAAATAGGCTTGACCCTCGCCGCGGCGGTGGTCACCTGCTCGATCATCGGTTGTGCCTCCAGTGGCGATAGCGGCAAGCCCGCGGTAACTTTTCCATCCGCCTCAGCTGCCGCCGTTGACGCCAGGATTCCTGAGAGCGTTCTCAATGGCAAGGGGCTCGAGGAGGTCTGGTATCTCGGCGAGGTCGTCTCCGGAAAAGAGCGCGTCGGTGTCCAGAGAGCCTATCTCCTCGAGGAGGATCTCTTCTGTGTTACCGATCCGAACAGCTCTTCTCAGAGACACCTCGTTCGCTTCAGCAGGAATTCCGGCCATGCCGTCTGGTACGAGGATATCGAGGGCACCATGGTGCACCCTCCTTCCACCTACCACTATCCGGCAACGGTTCTCCGTGACCCCGAGTTTTATTACACCCAGTTGGACAAGGTTGTCTGTCTCGATCTCGATACCGGCCGCAAGAAGTGGGACAGGGAGCTGAGCTTTCCGGTCTCTACCACGGTGGTCGCCAATGAGAGCCACATCTTCCTCGGCTCCGACCTCAAGCGCGCCTACGCGGTTCCCAAGAAGATGAAGGTTGAGCAGTGGACCTACCTGACCAAGGGCAGGATCGAGGCGACCCCCCTGCTGGCCGGAGACAAGGTTGTCTTCGCTTCCCACGATGGTTCCGTTACGGGACTCATCCCGGGTGAGGGTTGGGACAAGGTTCGCTCCTGGAAGTTCAATACCGGTGACAGGATTCGTTCGGACCTGGCCTTCTACGACCGCGGTATCTTTGTCGCGTCGTCTGACTACAAGCTCTACTGCCTCAGGCTCGACGGAACGGTTCGCTGGAGCTTTGTGACCCAGGCGGAGATCAATGACTCTCCCTCCATCTACAAGACAGCCGGTGGAGCCCATGCGTTCGCGATCGCAGATGAGAACAAGATCAAGGGGTTGCCCCGGACGCTCTTTGCTCTTCCCCTGCCCAAGGGGGATGATGTCGCCGCCGTCTTCCACTCCTGGAAGCTGGAAAATGTTAAGAAGGTGGTTTCCATCGGCAAGGAGAACCTCTACGTTCTGATGGAACCCGGTGTTTCCGGTGAGAAGACCCTGCTGGCCGTGAATATAGCCACGGGCAAAGAGGCCTTCCGCCTCGATGTCGCCGGCTTCAATTTCATTCCGAATAATGCGGCAGATTTTGGCCACAGGAGTACGGAGCGCGGTCGCATCTATCTCATCAGCAAAACCGGGGCCATCCAGGTGCTCGGTGAAAAGAGTCTGTAAGCTGGCCCAGGGGGCCTCAGGCTCCAGCTGGTTGGGAGCTATGCAAGACTCGATACCAGCATGAACGGGAATACAGGCGTGGACGATCCGGGGCGTTTCTCCCGGGATTGCGAGGAGCGGGAGCTTTTCGATGGAGCCAGGCGGGTCCTGGTGGCCTGCTCCGGAGGAGCTGATTCTACAGCTCTCGCGATCCTGTTGTCCGAGCATTTCGCAGCTCTCGGGGACGGCGCGCCGGAACTCTATCTCGGCCATGTGAACCACGCTTTGCGCGGGGCTGACTCCGATGAGGATGAGGTCTTCGCCGGGGAGCTGGCACGGAAGCTGGGGGCAGAGTTTCTCAGTGTTCGTCTCCAGGGGACAGCCGGATACGAGCCTCCCGCCTCGTTGAGCGAGGGCCAGGCCAGGGAGCTTCGCTACGCGGTCTACCGGGACTGGGCGGGCGGGCACCAGCTGGACTGCATCGCCACGGGTCATCACAGGGATGATCAGCAGGAGACCCTCCTGCTGCGTCTTTGCAGGGGTACGGGCGTTGCCGGGCTGGCCGGGATTCCCGCCAGCAGGCCGCTGGGCGGCACGGAAGACGCCGTGAAGCTGGTGCGGCCGCTGCTGGGTTGGTCCAGGGCGGAGCTCCTGGATATTCTCGATGCCCGCGGACAGTCCTACCGAACCGACGACACCAACAGCAGCCTGGAGATTCCTCGCAACCGCGTGCGGCACGAGGTGCTGCCCCTGCTGGAAGAGCATGTACATCCGGGCGTTCGGTCTTCGCTCGGGCATCTTGCCGAACAGGCCGCCGGGCTCCAGGGCGATCTCGAGAGCCTGGGCGCCCGGGCGCTTGCCGCCGCTCGGCTCGCCTTCGCCGGGGAAGGGGTCTTCCTGTCCCTGGAGGAGCTGCAGGGCTGGCCACGAAGCGTTCGTCGCGAGGTCTACGCCGCTGTGGCCAGGGAGCTGGCGCCCGGGACGGAGGGCTTCTTTTCCCGGCAGCAGTTTGAATCCGCGGAGGACGTGCTGGACCCCGATGACAGCCTGGCGGCCGCCGACCTCGGTGGAGGGCTCCGGGTTGAGCGGGCCGGGGATTCGCTCCGCTTCAGCCCCGCAGCGGGAGAGCGCGCGCCGCCGCTGGTTTCCTGCGGCGATGTCTCGCTCCAGATCGATGGCGACCCGGTGGCCTGGGGGGACTGGTCTCTTTCCGCCCGCCGTGAGCCATGGGGTGGTCCGGGGGAGGACACGCTGGAAGAATGGGTAGATGAGTCCTCGCTCGATGGGCGCCTCCTGGTGAGGGGACGTCTTCCGGGGGACCGGGTCTGGCCCCTGGGTGCCCCCGGAAGCAAGAAGCTCAAAGAATTCCTGCGCGAGAGCGGCGTTCCGGCCGGCGGCCGGGATGGGATTCCGCTCGTCGTCAGCGGAGGAGAGATCGTCTGGGTAGTCGGTCAGCGTCTCTGCCAGCCCTTCAGCGTCTCTCCCGGCGGCGCTTCCGCGGTGCGGCTGCACGCCCGCCGTCTCGAGGATGCGTCCTGATGATCAGGGCGCATCTCCGTTTCGGGTCCGGGCTTATCCTGTAATCGGCTGGTGGGAAGTCTTGACTTGCGACTGCATACCGAATGAAAATACCGCTCATGTCAACCGAGAGCCAGAGCTATCAGAATCCCCTCGTCAAGCGCTATGCCAGCGCTGAGATGCTGCGGATTTTTTCCGACGACAGCCGCTATCGCATCTGGCGCAGGCTCTGGCTTGCGCTGGCGGAATCCGAGGCCGAGCTCGGACTCGGCATCAGCGAGGCCCAGTTGGATGAGCTGCGCGCCCATCTTGACGATATAGACTACGACCGGGTCGCGCAGCACGAGAGCGAGCTGCGCCACGACGTCATGGCGCACATCAAGACTTTTGGCGAGGCCTGCCCCTCGGCCGCGGGGATCATCCACCTCGGCGCCACGAGCTGCTACGTGACCGACAACGCCGACTGCATTCTCAACCGCCAGGCCCTCGAGCTGGTGCGGTCGAGACTCGCCCGTCTCCTGGGCGCCCTGGAACGGTTCGCGCTCGAGTACAAGGAGCTCCCAACGCTCGCCTATACGCATTTTCAGCCGGCCCAGCTGACATCCGTCGGCAAGCGCGCGGCGATCTGGGCGCAGGATCTCCTGCTCGACCTGAAGGAGGTGCAGTTCAGGCTCGACGGGCTGCGCTTTCGCGGCGTGAAGGGCACGACGGGAACCCAGGCGAGCTTCCTGCGCCTCTTTGACGGCGACACCGACAAGGTTGAGGCCCTCGATGAGATGGTGACGAAGAAGATGGGCTTCGAGGCGAGGTTTCGCGTCACCGGCCAGACCTACACCCGCAAGCAGGATGAGGCGACCCTGCACGCTCTCTCCGGCCTGGCCCAGTCGGCCCACAAGATCTCCAACGATGTGAGGCTTCTGCAGCGCCTCGGCGAGATGGAGGAGCCCTTCGAGACCAGGCAGGTCGGTTCCTCGGCGATGCCCTACAAGCGCAACCCCATGCGTATGGAGCGGGTCTCCTCCCTGGCGAAGTTCGTGATCTGCGAGGCGCAGAACGGCGCCTGGGTCCAATCCACGCAGTGGTTTGAGCGGACCCTGGATGATTCGGCCAACCGCCGGCTCTCGATTCCGCAGAGCTTCCTGGGGATCGATGCCATCCTGATTCTCATGGTCAACGTGGTGGAGGGACTGGTCGTCTATCCCGAGGTCATTCAGCAGATCCTCAAGCAGGAGTTTGACCTGATGGTGAGCGAGAACCTCATGATGCTGGCGGTGAAGGCGGGGGGCGATCGCCAGGAGCTGCACGAGAGCATTCGTGACCACGCCATGGTGGTGGTCCAGGCTCGCCGCGCCGGGGATGACGATGCTGATCTCCTCCTCCGGCTGGCTGAAGATCCTCTCTTCGAGAGCGTTCGCGAAAACATCTCCGGGGCTTCGAATCCGGCCGACTATATCGGCTGCTCCGCCGCGCAGGTCGAGCGCTTCTTTGCCGAGGAGGTTCGTCCAGCCATCGAGCTCTGCGGTTCCGGCGGGGATGATCCCGATGCGTCTTCCTGGGACGTCAGGGTTTGAGCGCCTCCGCGTTGGAAGGCTTCGTGATCCATAAGTCGAGCAGGAATGTCCGGGTCCGTGCCGGCTCCGAGGTGCTGCTGTGCACCTTGCGGGGACGCTTCCGGGATGAAAAGACGGGAAGATCTCCGGTGGTGGTGGGGGACCGGGTGACGGTCGAGCCCTGCGGCGAGGGGGAGGGAGTCCTCGAGGAGATCCTGCCGAGGAAGACGGAGATTCGCCGCGCCAGGGCGCTGCGCCGGGGGGGACGTCTGCGGCCGGGCAAGGCGCCCGCCGAGGAGCTGGTGGTCGCATCCAATGTTGACCAGGTTCTGATCGTGATGGCATCGTGTACGCCGCCGCCGCGCTGGGCTCTCATCGACAGGGTGTTGATCTCCACCGCCTGGGAAAAGGTCGAGGGTGCGATCTGTCTCAACAAATGGGACCAGGTCGAGGATGAAGATGAGGTGCGTGAAGACTTGGAGGATTGTCTTGGCGTATACGAGGATCTCGGCTATGGCTGCTTCCGCCTGAGCGCGCTGGGGCGCACCGGGATCGAAGCTCTCTCCACCTGGCTCAAGGACAAGGCGACCGTTTTTTCGGGCCACTCCGGCGTCGGTAAATCGACCCTCATCAATGCGCTCTGTCCCGACCTTGACATCCAGACCTCTCACGTCAACCGGGTCACGGGGAAGGGGCGTCACACCACCACCGCCGCGACCCTCTACGAGCTTCCCGGGGGAGGCTGCCTGATCGATACGCCAGGCTACCGGGAGTACGGGCTCGCCAATATCGAGAGCGCCCAGCTCAGCCGGTATTACTCGGAGTTCTCCGAGCACCTTTCCCTGTGCAGGTTTGGTAATTGCCTGCATCTGGATGAGCCGGGCTGCAAGGTCCTCGAGGCGGTTGAAAAAGGTAAAATATCTGATTTACGCTACCAGAATTACCTGCAGATATTGTCCGCCCAGTAACTCCAGGTCTGTGTAACATCATTTGCCCCTTGGAGTTACCGTGGTATCCTTGATGCAGAGCAGTTTCAGGAGGAGTTTTGCGCAAGGTTTAGGCCATTGTAAGCGTCTTAAGGGATATGGCGGCGCCTGTTGAGTCGCGGCCATATGAGTGTTCAGCGAAAATGCTTGCCGAGGACCGGGAATACATAGAGCGAGTGCTTGCCGGCGAGCCGGAAGTTTTCGAACAGCTGGTTCGAAAATACAATCGGCTGGGAGGCGCTATAGCCTACGGAGTTCTGTCCGATTTTCATCTCGCAGAGGATGTGGTCCAGGATGCTTTTATCCGCGCCTTCGAGGCTCTTGCGGGCCTCAAGGAGCCGGCCCGGTTCCGGTTCTGGTTCGCGGGAATCGTAAAGAGACGATCGATCGATGTACTGCGTCAGAGAAAAACACCAAGAATGCGGGCTGCCAGCCTCGAGGCTGGAGCGGCCGGCGATGGAGAGGGCCAGGCCCTGGGGTCGACGATCTCCAGCGACTCGAGGCGTCCGGAGCAGTCGCTCGATGATTCTCAACTCGATGCCGCCGTACATGCCGAGCGCCGCCGCCAGGTGCTCGAGTGCATCTCCGGGCTGGATGAGGATGACCGGATCGTCGTCTCCCTCAAGCACATGGAGGGCATGTCCTACAAGGAAATCGCCGAGTTCATGGAGCTCTCGGTTTCCGCTGTCGAGTCCCGACTGTTCAGGGCTCGCAAGGTTCTGCGTAAACAACTGGCCGCTGTGTTGAAATTGGATTCGCCGGAATCATGAAAGACCCTGATTGCAACTGTAGCTCTGAAGTCATCTGGCGCTACATCGATCGCGAGCTTTCCGCCCGCGAGATGGCAGTGGTCAGTGAGCAGATCAGGGGCTGCGACAATTGCCGCTCGATGTACGAGGGGCAGGCTCTCCTGGCCAGAT
The DNA here is from genome assembly GCA_963579555.1 of Planctomycetes bacterium UBA1146. Classification (GTDB taxonomy): domain Bacteria; phylum Planctomycetota; class UBA8108; order UBA8108; family UBA8108; genus UBA8108. The sequence goes on along the minus strand of CAUZHA010000087.1, from coordinate 13,228 downwards.
CGCTCAGCGTCGGCTTTGTCGATTCTCCCTTTGGCGAAAGCTTCGTGGTTCGTTCACGGGAGCGCTTCGGTTCCGCCGGTCTAGGCGAGTCTTCCGGGGGCGGCCTCCGGACCATCAAGAGCGGCACGAAGCTTCTCCTTCGCTACAGGGCCTTCTCCCTGTTGCGATCCAGGAGGGCGCTGGGAATGGCCGCCATGCTTCTGCTGGTGCCGGCGATTATCTCCATTGCCCTGCTGGTCGGCTCGCGGCGCGAGCAGGCCCTCGGCGGGCTCAGGGTCACAGGGCAGGACGAGGTCGGGGTGCGCGTTGCCGGTTCCTCCGGCGAGGCTATCTTCATCCAGCCACAGCCCGGGAGCTTGGGATTCCAGGCAGGCAGGATCTACGATGTTCCCGCCGGAACGACGTTGTCGCTCACGCTGAGGGCGGGAGAGGGACGCCGCGACCCGGCCGCAAGGCTTGATGTCGCCGGTCCGGCGAGGTTCTCAACCGATCCTGGCTGCACCGTACGCAACTTTCACGGCAACCTGATCAGCGGTGATCTGCGAGCCAGGGTCTCTCCTCGCGGGGCGGGAGAGAGCTTTCGGATATCATCCGGCGGACTACACCAGGTTCTCGTCATCGGCACTGTATTCGTGCTTTCAGCGCGGGATGGCGCCACCAGCCTCACCGTGGAGGAGGGTCTCGTAGGCTTTGGGGTCCTGGGAGAAACAGGCGATTACGCCGAGAAAACGAAGGTGGGTCCGGGAGCCGGCACGGTTACTCTCGCTGCCCCCGGGATTTTCTCTGGCATCGCTCCTGCAGCCGGGTCAGCGGAGAGCGGCCGGGGAGAGCCGGCCTTTCCAGGTTCTTCCGCCGCGGCCAGTCCGACCGCTGACGCTCAGGCTGCCGGCGCCCCCGGCAAGGCCAGGCCTGCCGGCGGGGGCGGCAAGGTTTCGGAGACCCTTCGGGATCAACTTGACCGTCCGGCCAATCCGCGCAGGAAATAGCAGCGGCTCTCTCTCGCTGGAGTCGTCTTCGATTTAGAAGCCGCCGGCTTTGAGGACCAGTGCCAGCAGGGCGTAGGCTGCGAGGAGCCCTGAGAGGGCGAGGGTTATCCAGAGAATCAGGCGGATGGATCTCCTGGTCCTCTGCAGGACGGCGATCTCGGGCGCGGCCTCGAGCTTCTCCAGGATGCCGTTGAGGCGATCTGCTCCGATCTCTTCGATTCCCTCTTCGAGATCCAGGTAGCTCTTTCTGAGGAGGATGTCGAGCTCGGCGATGATCTTCACCTCCTCGTCAGTGAGGCTGCATTCTTCGAGGTGAAGCCTGAACTCTTTATCCAGGACAGAGCTGATGGAAGAACCATCGGGGCGGGAGTCGCTGTTTTGAAAGCTGCCCTGGCTGTTGCTGGTCATTGGATGCTTCCTGTGGGGTGTTCCCGAGCTGATTTTCCTTCAGCTTTCGGGGCCGGTGTTTTTCGCAGGAGATTTCTCAGCTTGTCGAGCGCGCGGAAGAGCCGATTGCGAATCGTTCCATCCGGTTCGGCAAGATTCATCGAGATCTCCTTATTGGAGAGGCCCTTGAGGTAACGGAGAACCAGGACGGTCTGGTAGCGCTCGGGAAGTTCGGTGATGGCGGCCATGACTTTTTCCATTTCATCTTCTGTCTCTACCCGCGTCTCGGCTTCGGTCTTCTTTCGATTAGCGGGGGGGCGGCCCTCGAGAAAATCAGGGCCCAGGCTGTCGAGCGAGCTGGTCTTACGGTGTTTTCTGAGTTGATCGGTTGCAAGGTTCTGGGTGATTCGAAGCAGCCAGCCGACAAAGGCCTTGGGATTCGTGAGCTTGCCGAGTGAGCGGAAGGCCCTGAGGAAGACCTCCTGGGCCAGGCTGTCGGTGTCGGACTCGGCTGGAAGGCGTGTTTTGAGTGTTACCACCACGAGCTTCCAGTAGCGTTCGACCAGGAGCTTGTAGGCCTCCTGTTTTTTTTCCGATTCTCCTTCGAGCAGGATTACGGAAATCAGGGTCGAATCGCTCTTTTTTGCCTCGGTTTCAGCCTCTCGGCTGTCCCGCGACCCGTCTGATTTCCTTTCACCTGTATTATCCACTTATCAAGCTTCTCACTCTAAAAGACGCAGGTCAGGGCTCCTCGTTGCCCTCTGGTGCCAATAAAGTCTCTGCTCTAATTATAAATACTTCAAAATTAATATGTTATGCCTTTTGGCCGGTTTGACGATGAGCCGATAGAAGAGTATTCTTTTACAGGAGTGTAGAGGAGCCGCTTTTGAGACCAGCTGCGGCTCAGTGTCGCAGAATTGAAGAGCAGGGCAGAGGAGCCCGTCATGGACCATCCGGTTGAAGCAGCAACCAGGGAGGGTGAGAAGACCAGGGAGAGCATCCCGCTTCAGGCTCTTGCCTGGCTGAAGAGTCAGCATCTTCGTTTCGGGATCTGGCTGCCCGTTGGCGCGGCCGGCGTTCTCGTCTTGACGCTGACGGTTCTCTACACCTCTCTGGCTACGGCCGAGCGCGGCAACGAGGCTGACTATGTTCCAGGAGGGAAGGCCGGCGAACCGGAGCTCGCACCGGGCGTCGAGGCTCATGGTCCGGCACGACAGCTTCGCGGGTCGCTGAAGGCTGCCCTGCGCCGGGGACTGCAGCCGGGGGCTCCCGTGGAAGGGGATAAGTGATATGTTTTCGACTTCGGCCCCCCGCTATCTCCTGCCGCTTGTTTTTGTCGGCCTCTATTGCCTTCTCTCCCCGGTTTTTGCCGGTACGGTCTATCTGAAGAATGGCCGGGTGATTCGCGGACCGATTATAGAAAAAGATGATGCCGGGGTTGTTGTTGGAATCGACGGCGGCAAGATGCGCATCTACAAGCGCTTTATTACCGCGGTCGTATATGACAAGGCCGACCCTGGACGGGAAGAAAAAACCGAGCCTCGCCGGGAGCCTGTCGCCAAGGCGGCTACGGCCGATTCGAATTCCTCCACCGAGGGGCTGCCAGCGGATCCGCGCGAGCTGCTCGACAGGCTGAAGCGCGCAAGCGGGACGCCTGTCCCCGGCCGCCATTCAGCCCCCGGGGCTCGAAAGGTCACGCGCCTCGCAGCCGCTGCAAACAAGACTGAAGCCGCCTCCGGTCCGTCTTCGGCCGCGGCTGGGCTCGCCGAACAGGCCGAGGGCCCCGTTCCGGGCTCCTCAATCCGTCCTCCGGCCGGCTGGAAGCTCTCGAGGAGCCCCGGGCTGGTTCGGTTCGTCGCTCCCGGCAAGGGCCCGTTGTCCGCCAGCCTTGAGCTGTCGCGGCTTGATGGGCCTGCGCTGGCGACAACGGCGTGTCTCCGGGTTCTGCGCGAGGAGCATCATTCGATGCTCGAGGGCTGCGAGGTACTGGATGAGAGCTTCAGCAGGAAGGCTCTCGGGCGGGAGGTCTTTGAGCTCACCTCGCGAGGGCGCTTCGACGGCCGGGAGGTGACGGTTCACCAGAGAATTATCTATACCGAGAGTAATGCCTGGCTGTTGTCGGCGTTCAGGGATTCCAGGGACAAGGGTGTTGGCCGGCTTCTCTCTGAGAGTATCGCCAGCCTGGGGCTGGCCGCGGCGAAAAACGTTTCGAGAAGGCCGTAGTCATTCCTTCTTGAGGCGGGCCGGGCCCGCCCTGGAACGGTCGCGGCTATCAAACGTGAGGAAGGGTGAGTGTATGATGCGAGTTTACGGTTTGCTGTTGCTGACCGGTCTGCTCTTGTCGGTTTCCGCCGGCTGTAGAAGTCTCGATGGCGTCCAGGGTCTTGATGTGTCCTCCGTTTCGTTTGCTCACGCGGTCTACCGTGACAGGGCCAGCCTGGTCAGCCTCCAGCATCCGAAGGGCGGCGACGAAGCTCAGCCGGAGGACTATGGTGCCGGCCGGCGCGGCTCAACGCTCGATGTGGTCGTCGCCGAGCTGATCGCGATCGGGCCGGGGATGTTCGTGCAGGGTCTCGGGCATCGTTACGCGGGTGACCACGTCACCTCTCGGCATCTGATGAGGGTTGGAGCCATTGGGGTCGGAGTTGGCGCGCTGGGTGTCGGCCTGGTTGCCGGTGGTAACTCGATCTCCGAAGATTGGGTCGGCAGCGCCGTTAGCGGGGCGGGCTATGGCATCGGAGTGATTGGAGTGGGCTATTATCTCTCGGCCTGGATCTACGATATCTACGATACTCCTCGTGCTGTTCGAAGCGGGGGAAGGCCGCCTCCCAACTCGCCATTCGTTGATTCGCTCGATTTTCTCGGGAGAGAATGACGGGACCCCTTCCCCTCCATCTCCAGGCCGTAACCCGTACAAAGCCTTAATCAGGGCTCTTTACGCCGTGACCTGCCCGTTTTCGCGGTCAGCAGCGGCGCCCAGCCTTTATTGTAAGGCCGCTCAAGCGCCTCCTGCGACTTGACTCGGGTTCTCCGTAGCGTACAATCGGGTTTCACAAAAGTCTTCCTGCGCTGTACTTTGCGTCGCCCTGGTGACATTGTAAACCGGGCAGAGGGGTATCGAGGGATGCACTTCCTGGTACAGGTGCGGGGGGCATTGGTTTTCACTTCACTCCAGGGTTTGAAGGTGAAGTGAAAGATCAGGATTCAGGCTCTTTGCTGCTGTCTTTTTCTCTGATTTTCAGAGAGTGACTGTACAAACGAGGAGTACAGGTTGACTGGTATTACCGGGAACGTCTCCATGCCGGGTCTCGCGGTTCGAGGCCTGACGGCTGCCTTGGCGCTGCTGTTCGCGGTTTGCTATGTACATGCTGATTTCAATGAAGCCGACCGGCGTACCGCTGGCAGCGGCGGCGCCGTGTCTTCGGCTATAGCCTACGATGTCGCAGGCAATGTTTACATTGTCAGCGAGGTCTCTGGCCGCCTGCAGGTCGATCTTTTTGGACCCGGCCTTCGCGCTGAAGCATCCATCTCAGGAGGGTCCGGACGACGCGGTGAACCCCGTGTGGTGACGGGCTCTCGGGGCGAGGCGGTCATCTGCTTCAGTGAACGTCGAGCAGATACATCCGACTCGCCGCGGGACATTTACCTCACCCACAATGCCGGAGGAATCTTCGTGGAACCGGTTCGGCTCTCCGAAGGTCCTGAAGACAACCACGAGCCGAAGCTGGTGCTCGACCATGTGGGAACTCCGCACGTGGTCTGGACATCCTGGCGGGACGGCGCGCCGGTCGTTCTCTACTACAATTCACAGGACGAGGAGGTCCAGGCGGCCGCTCCCGGCCTGCAGCCCTCGCTCTGTATCGATTCGACCGGAACGGTCCATCTTCTCTACCAGCGCGGTGACAGGCTCTACTGCAACAGCAACGCGGGCGGTGTCTTCGCCCACGAGTTCGAGATCAGCGGTACGCCCGCCACGATCGAGCCGGGGGCTTCCATAGCAGGTATCCGCGATGGCAGGCTGGTGGTCAGCTATGCCGCCTCAGGCTCTCTCTTCGTCATCGAGGGGACGAGCGAGGAAGATTTCGCTTCAGCTGTCGAGGTTGACTCAGGCGGCATTCGCCGGGCGAGTCTCGAGGCCGGCCGGGCCGGCGGGCTGAGTCTTGTCTACATCAAGGACGGCGACGTCTACCGTGTCAACGGGAATGACTTGACCGACCTGGTTTATGAGCGTGTCGGACCCGGAACCCAGGACCTTGAGCTCGAACCCCATCACACAACCGACACCTGCGGCATCACGCATGTCGTCTTCCTCAGGGATGGCGAGGTTTTCTATACCAACGATGCGCAGGATCCCGGGGCTGATTTCACCGCCGACAGGACTCATGGCGAGATGCCGCTGACGATCCAGTTTGAGGACACCTCGGCCGGCAAGGTCCAGGGCTGGCATTGGGACTTCGGCGATGGAGGGACCTCCCTCTCGGAGAACCCGGTATATACCTACAGGACGCCGGGTCGCTATACCGTCACCCTGACGGTTTACGTCGCCAACCGGGCGGCGCCGGTCACCCGCGAGGAGTACGTGGTGGTCGAGCCGCCCTCGAACACGCTGTCGATTCCCGACCAGCGCCTGAAATTCGGCCAGGGAGAGGCCTGGTTTCCGGTCTACGCCACCCATCGCGAGCCGATCATGGCCTACCAGCTCCACGGGGTCTTCGATCCCGACGTCCTCCTGATGCAGGACTGTTCGCTGCTGGGGACGCCCTCGGTACGCCTGCGTCCCGAGGTCTGGGAATGTAATATCTTCGAGCAGAGCTTCGAGATCGGCTGCCTGTATGACTTTACCCCGCCGATCGATGGCAGGGTTCTGCCCCCGGGTAACAACCAGATCCTCACCAACCTGCAGTTCACCGTAGCGCAGGAGGGAGACGAAGAGGTCATCACCCGGATTGACCTTGTGAACGACCGCGAGCTGAGTCCGATCCTGAACATCTTCACGGTCAACAACCAGTCGAGGCTGCCGGTCCTGGATGGGGCGTCGGTGACGGTCTATCCGGAGGGTCATCATGAGAGGCTGTTTGTTCGAGGCGATGTCAACTTCACCGGCAATGTCGACATCACCGATGCCATCTACCTGCTCGGCTTTCTGTTCATGGGCTACGATGATCCGGAGTGTCTCGATCCCGCCGACATCCTTGATGACGGCCGGGTCAACATCAGCTCGTCGATCTACCTGCTGAACTTTCTTTTCACCGGCGGCCCGGCTCCACGGGTTCCCTACCCGAGTCCGGGCCTCGATCCGACTCTCGACGACGCTTTCAGCTGCGAGAATTGAGCTCGTCGCGCCTTGGGCGGGGCGCATACAGAAACAGATTCTTTGAAGAAGGGCTTTGCTCTTGACGATGCGTCTCTCGGGACCACAATAGCCCGAAGGATAGCTGACGGAATTCATCGGGGTGTAGCTCAGCCTGGCTAGAGTGCCTGCTTTGGGAGCAGGAAGTCGTTGGTTCGAATCCAATCACCCCGACCAGTTCACTCCCCTCGTCACCAGCTGACGGGGGGAGTCTTCTTTTGACCCCGCCGCCACTTACGCCATCGGCCGTCGGCGCATCCAGGCCATCGCCGCCCCCTGCCGTTTTGTCAGGAGTGGTCTCGAATGGCCCCGAATCGCCGAGAGTTGGTGCAAGCATTGGTGCAAGCCCTTGGGTGGCGGGACTGCCATTTCCGCAGGGGCGTTTTGACACCTGAGCGATGCCCCGGGCGATAAGCAACCAGGGGGGGATTACTGGCGGAAGTGGACCTGGCACTTCGGCAATGCCTGTTGGAGTTCCTTGACGCCGGCGTCGGTGACCTTGGTGGCGTCGAGGTCCAGCATTTCAAGTTTCGTCAACCCTTTCAAATGCACCAGTCCAGCATCTGTGACCTTGGTGACGGTGAGGCTCAGGTTTGTAAGATTGTTCAGCCCCTTCAGATGCACCAGGCCGGCGTCGGTTATCTTTGTGCCCGCAAGGTTCAGCATTTGGAGTTTGGTCAGCCCTGTCAGGTGCTCCAGTCCAGCATCGGTGGTCTGGGTTATGAGGAGGTTCAGGGTTTGAAGATTTGTCAGCCCTTCCAGATGCTCCAGTTCGGCGTCGGTGACCTTGGTGCCGTAGAAATCCACGCTTACTACCGCCCCATTTTTATCAATCTTGACCACTCCCCCCAACTCCTTGATAGCGTCAATCACTGCGTCGGGTGTTGGAGTGGACGCTCTTGGTTTCTGTGGTAGCGGCGTTTCCTCGGGGTTCGCTTCCTCTGAAATCGACTTGAAGGGTTTCAATCGCTCCAGGGCCTGCTTGGCGTACTTCTGGACCGTGGCCGACGAATCGGTGAGCAGCTTCCCCACTTCAGGGATCGACCCCGCGGCCGCCTGTCCGATTTTCCCCAGGGCAAAAGCCGAGATCGCCCGTACCCGGTAACGCTCATCTTTGAGCAGGGCGGTGAAGAGAGGGACTTCAGCCGCAAAGGCCTTGTCGACAGAACGAAAGTAGTCGAGCGCCTCTTTCTTCAGGGCTTGATCTTCCGATGCAAGCTGGTCGAAGTTGGCGCGGACCTCTTTTGCTCGAGGAGTTTCTCCCCTCTCAGGCTCGGCACAGTAGACCAAACTGGAGACGAAACAAACCAGCGCCACACTAAGAACAGCTCTCATGCGTATGATCCTCCTGTAAACCACCCCAACCACCCTAAGCGATGCCCCGGGCGATAAGCAACCAGGGGGCACCCTCTCCTTGCCCCCGCCCATGGACTCGCATAGGCTGTTGGCTGGGTTCAAGTAATACCAGAGGCTGTAGATATGAACCTCATGCTGTTTCTTTTCGGGTTTCTCGTCAATCTCGCGGTGATCGTTGGAGGTTTGACGGCCGTCGCCTGGCTTGGCGGGAGCCTCGTGCTTTACGCTCTGCTGGACCGGCCGTTGTGGGAGGTGGTGATCGTAATCGGGGCGAGCCTCTTTGTTTTCACCAGGTTTTGCGTCTGGGTCGTCCGCAGGAGGCCGGTAGGGGGCAACTGGAGATACCATTGGCTTCCTTGGGAAGGCGGGGGTGGCGAGTCGGACGAGGAAATAAGGGTTTTGGAGGGGGAGATCGATGAGATCGAGGAAGAGCTGAGCGAAGCCCGGCGTGAGGATAATGAGGAAGAGTACGAGAGGCTCGAGGATATCAAGCTGGATTATTTGAGGCAGATCGAGGGGCACCAGCTGGAGAATAAGGTTGTGGTGCTTCGCCGCCTGAGGAAAAAAGCCAGAAAGGCCGACCGTAAGGATGAGGCTGAAGAGTATGCGAAACGAATTAAGAAGCACGAAGCCAAGCTGAAAAAGCGCGGCGACAGACTCCAGGATCTGCCCCTGTTCCCTAAAATCATCGCCTATGCGATGATCGGGAGCCTCATGTTGATCCCCGCTTTTATCGCCGGGATGATTCCGTTTGCTCTGCTGATGCAGACCTTGAAGTTCTGGAATCAGTGGACAGTTCGCTTTCCCGGAGTCAGAGGCGGCGAATGGATGCGCTCACCTGATGTGATGATCGCGGTGGTTCCCGGCTGCCTGGCCCTGGCGTGCGTGGGGGTCTGGGTTGTGTCATGGCATTTCAGCCAGCCTGCATCGGAAACCAAGAAGAAGAGTGCCGGGAAAAAGCGGGGGGGAAAGGCTGAGGAAGACACCCGGGATTCCCCCGAGAAGACCAAGACGGCTCCTTCGCCTCCTCCAGCCGATATGCTGGATGACTGACCTCACCCCACCCTCTCCTTGCCCCCGCATAGGCTATTTCCAGATACATTCAAGGCTGGAAGAAATCTGTAAAAACACTGCACTCTGGTGGGAGGTGGTTGCAGATCGAAAGGCACAGGGCTCCCGGCGCTCGCCGGGGCTTCTTTGATGGAGGAGAGGATAATCAGCCCTACGAACGCCTCCTCGAGGGAGTTAAAACCCGGCTCCGACGACCGCCCGCGGCAGACCCTAGCTTGCCCGCAGGTAAACTTCTGTGCGAAGATGGTCGCATGATCCGGCTCACTACCCTGCTCCTCATTGTTACGGGCGTTGAGGTTCATGCGGAAGAATCCGCCGCCCTCTGGTCTCTCGAACCCCTTTCCAGGCAGGCTCTCCCGAAGGTGCCTGATGGTAATTGGGCGAACAATCCTCTCGATCGGTTCATCTATGAAAGGCTGCAGAAGGTCGGGGTTGAGCCTGGGGGCGAAGCCTCGAAACGGAACCTTATCCGAAGGGTTACCTTCGACCTGACGGGCCTGCCTCCCACCCAGGTCGAGACCAGGAATTTCCTGGAGGACTCCTCGCCGGAAGCCTATGAAAAAGTAATTGACCGGCTGCTATCCTCTCCTCGCTACGGGGAGAGATGGGGCCGCCATTGGCTCGATGTGGCCCGCTACGCTGACTCCAACGGGCTCGATGAGAATATTGCCCACGGCAACGCCTGGCGCTACAGGGACTGGGTGGTCTCTTCTTTCAATGCCGACAAGCCCTTCGAGCGCTTCGTACTTGAACAACTCGCTGGCGACCTGCTTGGGCAGGACGCCAGTAAAAACGACCGCGACAGCATGCTGATCGCCACAGGCTTCCTCTCGCTCGGGACAAAATCACTTGCCGAGAGCGACCTGGGGAAATTAGAGATGGATATCATCGATGAGCAACTCGACACCATTGGCCGTACCTTCATGGGCCTCACCCTCGGATGCGCGAGATGTCACGACCATAAATACGACCCGATCAGCACGGCGGATTACTACGCCCTGGCCGGGATTTTCAAGAGCACCCGGACTATGGAGAGTTTGAAGCGCATCGCGAAGTGGAACGAAAACGCTCTCTCTCAAGCGCCACCGACGGCCCATCTTGAAGAAGTAGAGAAAATGGCCAAAGAAGTCGCGCGACTGGAGGCGGCTCTTGAAGCGGCACAGGGAGGGGGGGAGAAAGACCTCATCGTGCAGACGAAAAATACGCTCGAAAAAACTCGGAAGCAACTGGCTGAGCTGAAGGCCCGGGAGGTGACCGCCATGGGGGTCCGCGAAGGCAAACCTGTCGACCTGCGCATCCATCACCGGGGCAGCCATCTCGACCTTGGGAAGCTGGTGTCGCGCGGTATTCCCGCGGCCCTCGAGAGGGCCGGGCGGATTCGCGTTGCCGCGGGGGCCAGCGGACGCCTGGAGTTGGCACGTTGGCTCACTGGCCCCGAGCACCCCCTGACCGCCCGGGTAATTGCCAACAGGGTCTGGAGGTGGCATTTCGGCCGGGGGCTGGTCGATACGCCGGATAATTTCGGCATCCGCGGAGGCACTCCTGAGCATCGTGGCCTGCTGGACTGGCTCGCCTGCCGCATCCGAGATTCCGGCTGGTCTATCAAAGACCTCAACCGGCTTATCGTTTCCTCTCGCACCTACAGGAGCTCGAGCCGGGATGTTCCCCTCTCAGCCCAACGCGATCCGGGGAACCGGCTCCTGTGGAGATGGCCGGTCAGGAGGCTGGAGGCAGAGGCGCTTCGCGATGCGGTCCTCTCGGTAAGTGGAAAGCTCGATCTTTCGCTCGGAGGACCCGCCCTCAAACATGTAAAGAACCGGGAATTCCTCTTTGACCACACCTCGAAGGACAAGACCAGTTATGACAGCCCCAGGAGGACCCTCTACCTGCCGGTGATCCGCAATCATGTATACGATGCCCTGATGTTGTTTGATTTCCCGGACCCTGCTGTTCCCAATGGTAACCGGGCAACTACCACCGTGGCCTCCCAGGGCCTCTTCCTGATGAATTCCGAAATAACCCTGGCAGCCGGGGCGGCCCTCGCCGACCGGTTGCTTGGAAACACAAACCTGGAGAATGATGCCGAACGTAGCGCAGCGCTCTATAGCCTCATCCTGGGACGGAGGCCGCAGGATTTCGAGAGCCGTCGCTGCCTCGAATTCCTCCAATCAGCCGAGGTAAAAGCCCGGCCGCCTGTCCTGCGCTGGCAGGCCCTGGCCCATGTGCTGTTGCTTTCCAATGAATTTCTTCATCTGAGATAAGGCTGATGAAAAAGCCTGAAGAGCAAAGACTTTTCCCATCCAGGCGCCAAATGCTGAAGAGCCATGCGCTCGGTTTCGGCTACCTGGCGCTGGCTTCTCTCCTGGCAGATGAGGCCAGGGGGGAAAGTCCGCCCAGTGTTCTTTCCAAGGTGCCCCAATTCATTCCGCGAGCCAAACGCGTTGTCTTTCTTTTCATGAAAGGCGGACCTTCCCATGTCGACACCTTCGACTACAAGCCTCGCCTGCAGCGCGATCATGGAAAAGACCTTCCATTCGCCAAACCCCGGGTTCAATTCGCTAAAACAGAGAAGCTTCTCAAGTCCCCCTGGCCGTTTCATCCTGCAGGTGCCAGTGGCGTTCCCATCAGCGAGCTCTTTCCTCACGTGGCTCGCCATGCCGATGACATCTGCTTCCTGAACTCGGTTCATGGAACCAATTCGGCCCATGGGGGCGCCTGCCTGAAATTGCATACCGGCAGCGATAACTTCGTACGCCCGAGCCTCGGGTCCTGGATAACCTACGGACTCGGAACGGAAAACCGGAATCTTCCAGCCTTCATTACGATATGCCCGACACTCGCTCATGGCGGCGTCAACAATTGGGGTTCATCCTTTCTGCCTGCCCATTGCCAGGGAACTCCTCTCGGAGTGGCTAGCCAGCCGGCTACCGCGGCGAAACTTCGCTATGTGAGCAACCCGGTTTTCAGCCACAGTCTCCAGAGGCGCCAACTCGACCTGCTGGAGGAGATGAACCGTGAACACCTCGGGGGGCTGGGTTCGTCGCCGCTGCTGGAGGGACGAATCACTTCCTACGAACTCGCATTCCGCATGCAGCAGACCGTCCCTGAGGCCCAGGATCTCTCCGGCGAAACCGCCCTGACCCGCAAGCTCTACGGGCTCGATGAAAAAATCACCTCCGATTTCGGCCGTCAGTGTCTCCTGGCACGGCGCTTTCTCGAGCGCGGTGTTCGCTTTGTCCAGGTGACGCACAGTGACGGGAAGGTCCAGTGGGACCAGCATGCGGATCTCCTCAAGGGGCATAATAAGAACGCCAAAGAGGTCGATCTCCCCATCGCCGGGCTGCTTACGGACCTGAAATCCAGGGGGCTGCTCGATGACACATTGGTCATCTGGGGAGGTGAATTCGGTCGGACTCCGACCGCGCAGTCAAAAAACGGCCGGGACCACAATCCTGAGGGATTCACTGTCTGGATGGCGGGGGCAGGGTTACGCGGCGGCATGCGCTACGGGGCTACCGATGAATACGGCTATTACGCCACGGAAAACAAGCTCAGCGTCCACGACCTTCATGCCACGATTCTCCATCTTCTCGGAATGGACCACGAGCGCCTCACCTACCGTCACGCAGGTCGCAATTTCCGTCTCACGGACGTCGAAGGCGAGGTCGCCAGGGAGATCTTCAGTTGAAGCGAACACCCCTCCACCCTAAGCGATGCCCCGGGCGATAAGCAACCAGGGGGCACCCTCTCCTTGCCCCCACCCATGGCCTCGCATAGGCTATTGGCGAGAAATCTCTCTATCGAGGCATCCTCATGAGTGAGAAAAAATCCGGCAGGACCCCTGGTTCGCTACTGGTAGCCCTCTTGGCGGGAGGCACGCGCAAAAATACGATCCGGGTGCTTGGTGCCCTGGCGGTTTTACTTATCGTGGGTGGAGCTGTCGTGGCGGCTGGGGACGACCCCGGAGTGGGTATTCTCGGACTGGGATGGGCCGTCTTCGGGGGTTTCCTCCTGATCGGCATCCCCCTCACTAATTTCGGGAAATGGGATGGGTTCAACAGCAACTACAAGCCACCCA
>CAUZHA010000086.1:0-19741 GCA_963579555.1 Planctomycetes bacterium UBA1146 | reverse complement strand
ACATCCGCAAGGAGACCGACGACCCCACCCGCAACACGCTGATGGCCATGCTCCGGAGTCTCGACACGGGTGTTGGAAAGATCGTCGACACCCTCAAGTCCGAGGGCGTCTATGACAACACCCTGCTCTTCTTTCTCACCGACAATGGCGGCTCCAAGGTCATGCACGCCAACAACTCGCCGCTGCGCGGCTACAAGCAGAATGACTACGAGGGCGGGGTGCGGGTCCCTTTCATCGTCTCCTGGCCGGCGAAGCTCAAGGGCGGCACGACCTGCTCTGCCCCCCTGATGTCGATCGACATCCTCCCCACAGCCCTGGCGGCGGCCGGAACCGGCCGGGTAGGAAGCCGCCCCTTTGACGGCAGAAACATCCTGCCGGCGCTGGAGGGAAAGACCGACCTGGTCCACGAGCAGCTCTACTGGAGCTCGGCGGCGGGAAAGGGAGCCTGGGCCATCCGATCGGGAAAATGGAAGCTGGTCGGCCTCAAGGAGAGATTGGAGCTCTTTGACCTCGAGAGCGATATCGGTGAATCAAAAGACCTCTCTGGAAAGCATCCCGAGCAGGTCAAAAAGCTCAAGCGGCTCTACGATGCCTGGCTCGATGAGATGGCGGAGCCCGCCAATGGGGCGGCGAAACGATGGAGCGCGAACACCCCCGCCTCCGGCAAGAAGAACAAAAAGAAGGCGCGGGAAGAGCAGCGTAAACTGCGCGATGCACGCCGGGCGAAACGTAAGACGGAAAAGAAGAAGCCCGGAGAATAGGCCAGGGTTCTATTTCAACGGGCTCTCGTACCAGACGATATTGGCGCTGTTGTGCCCTGCGATCAGTATGTCGAGATCGCCGTCGCCATCGAGATCGACCGTCCTGAGATCATAGGAGCCCTGGTCCTTTCCAATGAGGTGCCGGCGAAACTCCCCCTTCCCATCATTCTCGTACCAGACGACGATCCCGTCATTCAGCCTTCCGCAGGTCGCGGCATCGATGTCCCCATCCCCATCGAGATCGACGGTGGCCAGCGAGTGCGGCCCCTCGATCTCCGGGTCGATCTCGATCGCCTTGAAATCCGGGCCCCGGAACCAGAGGACCCCCCGGGCATGGCCGCGGGTAGCGAAAAAGTCCATCTTCCCATCGGCGTTGAGATCCACCGGGTGAATATTGGTGGCGCCAGGCTGGCTGGCGGAGAGCAGGTGCTTCTTCCAGGGCTTGCGAGGGTCCTCCGGCTGCCTCCACCAGGCAAACCACTCCCCGCCGGGAAATTTCTCGCCGCCCTTGGCCGCGCAGGAGATGTCCGGACGGCCATCTCCATCGACATCTCCGAAGCCGGTATAGTGCGAGCCGCCCGGGGCGTCACGAACGGCGAAGACATTTCGAATCCAGCTCTTCGCCTTGAGCGGCTCGGCTGGTATTTTCTGCCAGGTGATCGACTCAGGCACCGGCGCCTGGGCTCCCCCCCTGCCCGAGTTGGCGATGAGATCGAGCTTCCCATCCCGGTCGACGTCTCCGGTGATGAGACAATGCGTCCCCTGGATCTCCTGGTCCACCTCGCGACGCGTCCAGTCGGCGGAGAAGGGCTTGTCCGGACACTCGAGCCAGAACACCCCCTGATGGGATCCGCAGAAATCCTGGTCGCCATCTCCGTCGACATCCAGCAGGGCGCTGTGAATGCAGCCTCCAGCCTGACGCCCCGGCCTTTTCGAGGGGATTCGATGCACCGTGACGCTTCGCTTCCAGTCGGGTCCCTTCAGGAGCACGACCTTGCCGGCAAAGCTCGAGATGATATCGGGCTTGCCATCTCCATCGAAATCGTTGGCCAGGACCGTATTGACCCCGCCCCCGGTCGCGGTAGAGGGCAGGACAATGTGCTTCTTCCAGGGCTCGCTCGCACCGGCGTCCAGCGTTGCAAGACAGAAAAGCGGGACCAGCAGCCAGCGGAAGGCTCCGCTCTTTCGCCTAGGCCGTGATGACTTCATCAGGAATAGATCTCCCTTATCGGTGTTCCATCGCTCAGGTGGACCTTCCGGTCAAGACGGTCGGTAATTTCCATGCCGGAATCGAGGCCCATGAGATCGTAGATCGTAGCCGCTATGTCTTCAGGAGTCACCGGGTTCGACTCGGGAAAAGCGGCATGGCGGTCGCTTTTTCCGTAGACCGCGCCTCCGGAGATGCCGGCTCCGGCGAGGAGAACGGAATAACAATGCGGCCAGTGATCACGCCCTCCCTTATCCGCCCCGGCATTGCTCGTCACCTGCCCGATCTTCGGAGTCCGGCCGAATTCTCCCATCACCACCACCAGCGTCTCATCAAGAAGCCCCCGCTCAGCGAGGTCTTCGAGCAGGGCTGAAAGAGCCCTGTCGGTCAAGGGCAGCAGGGAGCGCTTCATGAGCGGGAAATGCTGCCGATGAGTATCCCAGGCCTGGCAATATCGTCTCCCCGCGCAGACCGTCACCAGCCTGGAGCCTGCCTCCACCAGGCGGCGGGCAAGCAGCATGCTCTGGCCGAGATGGGGCACTCCGCCGAACTGCCGAGCCTGCTTGGCCCTGTTTGATTTGCGATCGAAGCCATAGCGCTCACGCACCTTCGCGGGCTCGCGGCTGAGGTCAAAGGCGTCCCGCACCTTTGATGAGCTGAGCAGCTCGAAGGCCTTGCGGTAGTGAGGCTCCGTTTTCCCGAGGACCTTGTCGCCCCCGGGCGTGGAGCCGATGGATTCAACCAGCTTTTCACGCAGGAGCCTCCGGCGCAGGAAACGCTCCTGGGTAACATCAGCGGAGAGCTCAAACCGCCTGGCGTTGAACGCCGGAAGGCTGGGGTCACCGGTAACATAGGGGTCGTGCTGACGACCGAAGAAGCCCGCGAACTGCCCCGGGAGATCGTAGCTGTTGTTGGAAAGAACCTCTGGGATATGGATAAAGTCCGGCAGCTCGCTTCCGGTTGGACGGAGCCTCGAAAGAGCCGCTCCGTAGGATGGAAAGAGACTGGGGCCGGGAGAGATGATCAGCTTGTTTCCGACCCGCGGCGAATGACCGGTGAGACAATAGTAGGCACCCGCGTTGTGGTCGTTGACGTCGTGGTGAACCGAGCGCACCTGGGCAAAATGGTGCATCTGCCGCGCCAGGAGCGGCAGGTGCTCACAGACCTGGACCCCCGGAGTCCGCGTTCGTATCGGCCTGAACTCACCCCTGTATTCAAGGGGCGCCTCCGGCTTGAGATCCCAGAGATCCTGGTGGGCCGGACCACCCTCCATGAAGAACAGGATACAGGACTTCGCCTTCGCCCGGGGCCGGCCAGCGGCCTCCTCCGCCGCCAGGAGACCGGGCAGGTTCAGCCCGACGAGATCCAGTCCGCCCAGGCCCAGCGCTCCGCCGAGCAGCCATTCTCGACGACTGGGATGGGGGTTATTTTTTCGCGTCATGGGTCCTCCAGGTAGCTTCACCACATGATAAAGCCCACACGACATCCCCTTCAACTTATCTCCCCGGAGCACAAGCTATATTCAGACCGCAGGGAGCCGTACAATCTTTCCGCGGCCGGGATGCAGCGCAGGGGCCGCGCGCTTGCCGTAAAAAAACGGCCCTCTATAAGAAAGATCGCGAAGGCACCCATGAAAGGCCGTGTTCTCCACACACTCTCCCAGCGCCCATTCCTCACGGGAAGCGGCGTCACCCTCGATGCTCTCGCAAGGGAAGCGGCGGCCCGCTGGAACCAGCGCGCGCTGATCGGGGTGCCGGCGGGAGACCCCGGCGAAGCAGGGGAGCTCCCAGGCGAGAAGATCTACCGCCTGGAATTCGGCGGAGAAAATAAGACGGGCGAAACGGCGCTCGGATTTCCGGTCCCTGGGATGAGTGACGTCATGCCGTATCAGAGCACCCGGTTTTCACAGATGACGAACGAAGAGCTCGGCAGCTACCGCTCGGCCTGGAGCGACATACTTGCCCGCGCTCTCGACGAGTTCAGGCCGGACATCATCCACGCCCACCACGCCTGGCTTCTCTCTTCCCTGGTGAAGGAACGGGCCGGAGACACGCCCGTTGTCGTCCACGGACATGGAACCGACCTCAGGCAGCTCAGCCTGTGTCCTCACCTCGCCGATGAGGTCCGTGAGGGCTGCGGACGCAGCGACCTCTTCGTCGTCCTGCACGAGGAGCACGCCGGGCTCTACCGGGCAGAATACGGGCTCGCGGAACACCAGGTCGCTGTGGTCGGAGCCGGCTATAGAGAAGAGCTCTTTCACTGCGGGAACGCGCCGCGAGAGCGCGGCGACTCCATCCTCTACGCCGGAAAGCTCAGCGAGAGCA
Organism: Planctomycetes bacterium UBA1146; assembly: GCA_963579555.1. Taxonomy (GTDB): domain Bacteria; phylum Planctomycetota; class UBA8108; order UBA8108; family UBA8108; genus UBA8108. The sequence goes on along the minus strand of CAUZHA010000086.1, from coordinate 15,449 downwards.
AGGGGGTCGGAGCGCTGCTCGACGCCTTTGAGCTGCTGCGCGCAAGACGGCCCGGGGCGCGGCTGCAGATCGCCGGAGGCGGCACGGGCGAAGAAACCGAACGCCTCATGGAGCGCATGAAAACCTTTGGAGAAGACCTCGTCTACCACGGCCGGGTCGATCAGCCGCGGCTTGCGGAACTCATGCGAAGCTGCAGTGTCTTTGTCCTGCCGTCCTTCTTCGAGGGTCTCCCGCTGGTGCTGGTCGAGGCTCTGGCCTGCGGCTGCCGACCGGTCTGTACGGACCTCCCTGGTGTGCGCTCAGGCATCCTCCCCCATCTTCCAGGCGGCCTCGATACCGTGGCAATGCCGGCCATGAAAACGGTGGACCAGCCCGACCCGGACGCGCTGCCAGGGTTCTCGAAAGATCTCTCGGACACTCTCGAGCGAGCCCTCGACGAGCCCCCGCCCCATTCGGGAGAGGACCCCGCCAGGCTCCTCTCTCCATTCACCTGGCAGGCCGTCTTCGACAGGATCGAAACGGCCTGGCTGCGGTTGACAAGCTGACAGCTCTCCACGTCTCCATGCGGCAGATGCCCCATCCTGCCCTGGAGAAAATCGGCGCAAAAAAAAGAGCCCCTCGTGCGCTTTGCGCATGAGGGGCTCTTTTAAAGAAACCGTTAGGGAAGATTATAGCTGAATCTTACGAATTGTCAGCCTCTTCTTTCTTCTTGCCCTTTTTTTCACCCTTGGCCTTCTTCTTCTTGCCGCCCTTTCCCTTCTTCTTGGTGGGAGCATTCTTGATCGCTTCCTTCTGCGCGCCGCTCAGGAGGGCGTTTACCTTTTCGGTAATTGAAGCGGCCAATTTGCCCTGCATCTCCTTCTGGAGGGTCGCTCGGGCTTCCTTATCCTTCCTGGCCTCCTTCATCTTGTCCTTGTACTCGGCCCGAAGCTCTTTCTGGGTGGAGGAAACAACCCCGTTAACCTTGGAGACCAGGGTCGCATTATCAGCACCAATAATCTCCTTCAGCTTGCCGGCGAGACCTTCCTTCGCGGCCTTGATAACGGCGAAAGCGCTCTTGCGATCATCCTTGGCCGCGGCCTTGTCCTTGATGGTCTTGGTCGCGTTGGCGTAACCCTCTGAAGAGACCATCGCCTTGTGCAGTCCGGCGTACTTCTCTTTCTGTTCGGCCGAGAGACTAACGACAGCTTCAATACCCGGCACGGCCTTCTTGACCTGGGCGGAGAACAGGCTGGGCGCCTTGGCCTTCTTCTGGGCCAGGAGTGAGCTGCTAAAGAGTCCGACAAGAGCCAATACGGTCAAAAAACGAATCGTTACCTTCATGAGAATTCCTCCTTAATGGAAATTTCGAAATTGAAGACTGTTTGCAAACGCGGGGGAAAGCTCCCCCCCTCGAATAAAATCAACCCGGCCGCAAGGACCCGATTGTACTGACATTTGAAATTCTTAGATGTTTCCTTCCAGACAGTTATTCCCCGTCCTCTACCAGGACCCTGATCTGGTCGACCTGATCGCCTGAGACCCGCAGATCGAGAACCAGCGTCTTGCGATCCTCGCTGAGGGTCACGATATCGATCTGCTTTCCGGTGCCGATCTCCAGCCCGCGCCCGCGCACCACCAGCTTGTCGGAATGACCGCCGAGCGTTTGATCGGTCGCCCTCAGGAGCCCCGTACTGGTGATCACTCCGGCGATGGGCCTCTCAAAAGTAGCCACTCCGACCAGACGGCGATTCTTCTTCCCGCGCTTTTCCTTGCCGACATCGACCGGGTTGAATTGAACGAGATAGCTTGCCAGCACGCGGCCTGCCTCGATACGGCCATTCTCCAGGCTGCCGCGCTTGCTGTACTTTCCGGGTACGGTAATGTTCGCGCGCACCCTGAGATTCTTCGATACCGTGAAATTACTGCGCTCGGGAAGGATCACCAGGTGCTCGTCGTCTTCATGCTCCAGGAGCGAAGAGATCGGCCCCGGAGAAGCGAACTTGACCATGCCGGCAGTTCGCACCACCCCCGCCGTCACCGGCCAGGATTTCTCGAACATGCTGGTGTCGTAGAGAGTGTCGCGAATCTCTTCGCCCCCCGCCTCTGTCCTGACCGCCTTGCCATGGGTGATCAACCGCTTGCCATCCGCGCTGGGAGTGTTTTCCGGCAGCTCGACCTCTACCTCTCCCTCGAAAACGGTAACCTCGGTAGAGCCGTCTTCCTCGACATCGACGCCGAAGGCCGTGCCGAGGTCCAGCACACGCGCGGTGGGAGTCTCCACCTTGAAGCCGATCGCACTCTTGGGAATCTTAGCTGAGAGCCGGCCGGAAATCAGCCGGGTAAGATCATCGTCAATGATCTCGAATTCAGCCGGGCCCTCGAGGGTCACCCTCGCGCCTGAAGAAAAACGCAGCTTGGCCAGTCCGGACTCAAGGCGAATCGTCCCCTCGGAGAGCCGGGTCCCTTTCTTCAGCTCAATGCCATCCTCGCCCCACTTAGCCTTGACCAGCTGCACCATCCGGGCGATCTGGTTTTTCCCGCCCCCATGCATGGCCGGCTCCTCTGCGGGGCTGCCAGCCGGGCCAGTCGGCTGGAGACGTGCGGCAAGCCAGATCAAACCGGCGCAGAATACCGCCATGGCGGCTACGCGCAAGACAGGGCCAACCGTCCATTTCCGGGCCCCGCCGCCAGCCGCCTCGCGGGCAAGCTTGAGCTGGGATACGACTCCAGTGGAACTGTCGGTGGTATGAATCTCGGCCTGGCGCTGAGGCTCACCAATTTCGCGCACCATCCGACTTCGAACGCACAGTGCAGCGAAGACTTCACGCAATTCCGGCCGTGCGCGCAGCAGCTCGTTGAACTCCCCGAGCTCAGCAGGGTCCAGCTCTCCATCGAAATAGCGATGGGCCAGGTCGTAGAAGCTGTCGGAAATCTCAGGCATTGCCATGCTCCGCTCTCAATCGCCGCTTCTGGATACAGGATTCGAGATTACGATGGGCCCTGGTGAGGGAGACATAGACGCTGTGAACCTTGCTGCCGACGAGCTCGGCGATCTGGACGCCGCTGAGTCCCTCGACGTACTTCAGGTTCACGACCCGCTGGGCCCTGGGGCTGAGTTTCTGGAGGCAGCCTCTCAGGTAATCGACCTCCAGGTCGCTGTCGGTCCTGTCAATCTCAAGCCAGGCTCCGTCAAGGAGCTCGATCACGTCATCGGCCAGGGTCAGGGGCGTGTACTTTCTCTTCCTGAGAGCCTCGAGCGATTTGTTTCGGGCGGCCTTGCGCGCCCAGAGCAGCAGGTGGTCGGAATCGACAATCCTGTCATGTTTTTCGATCGTCAGGGCGGATATGTCCTGGAAGATGTCCTCGGCCAGGTGCCAGTCACGAACGATGGCATAGATGTAGGCAATCAACCGGGCCCGGTCCTTCATGAGACCTTTTACCGCTGTTGCCTGGTCGATACTCATCGCGATCGTTCACCCGTAATAATCAAAAGGTTAGATTGAGGCCTTCTCTCCATGACGTCAGAGCGCCCTACAGGCGTTTATTGATCCCAACCGGCTGATGTACACAGGAAATCAGTCCGAAACCCGTGCCATCCATCCAGAAGCCTGCTTTGCTCACCCAAGACATTCCGAGAGAATAGTTTATACCATTCCAATAAACGCGGGGTTGGATAAGAATACCTGTAGTTTAAGCCCGAACCTAATATTCACAGAGTCTTACCGGGTTGCCCGGATTCCCCGCAGGAGAGGATTAAATCTACCCATGAGCCATCTGAGCTTGAAGAGATCTGATTACAGAATACTCGCCTTCCTCGCAATCATTGCAGCCTCTGGAGTATCGAACTCGAGCGGACAGGAAAAACTGAAGCACCCCAACCTGGTCATCTTCGTCGCAGATGACCTCGGCTGGAACGATGTCGGCTACCACGACAGCGTGATCAAAACTCCCAACATCGACAGCCTCACCAGGCAGGGAGTCGAGCTGAACCGCTTCTACGTCTACCCCTTCTGCAGTCCGACCCGCACAGCCCTCTTGACCGGACGCTCCCCCCTGACTCTCGGAATTACCCGGCCCATCGGAGGCGATGCCGTCCTCCCCCTGGATGAACACCTGTTGCCGCAGACCCTCAAGAGCTCCGGCTACCAGACCCTGATGAGCGGCAAGTGGCATCTCGGCAGCCGTGATGAAACCGCCCTGCCGCACAAGCGCGGCTTTGACAGCTTCTACGGACATGCGGGCGGCTTCATCGACTACTACACACACCAGCGCGGCGGCGGCCTGAGAAGACGCCCGGGCGGAAGCCAGCAGGGAGAGACGCCGCCGCCGGACTGGCAACGCGACGGCAAGACCCTGGTCGAAGAGGGCTACTCAACACAGCTCATCGGAAAAGAGGCGATTCGCCTCTTGCGGCAGCGGGACAAGAAGAAGCCGACCTTCCTCTACGTGACCTTCAACGCGCCGCACACTCCGCTGCAGGCACCGCAGAAATTTATCGATCGCTACAAGAACGTCGAAAACGAGGACCGGCGCGTCTTCGCCGCGATGGTCGATGCCATGGACGAGGAGATCGGCAAGATCCTCAAGGTCATCGATGAAGAAAAGATGAGAGAGAACACCATCGTCCTGTTCATGAGCGACAATGGCGGCGCTTCCCGCGGCGGCGCCAGCAACGCACCGCTCAACAGCGGCAAGGGAAGCGTCTACGAGGGCGGGATCCGGGTGCCCGCCGTCATCCGCTGGCCCGGAGTCCTGCCGGCGGGAAAGAAGCTCGACCAGCTGACCACCGCCCACGACCTCTTCCCCACGCTTGCCACAGCCCTCGGAGTCAAGCCTCTCAACAAGAAGCCCTTCTACGGACAGGATCTCTGGAAGAGCTTCCGAACCGGCAAGATCGTCCCCCACAAGGATGTGCTCATCGCTTCGCAGGCGATCGCGCTCTTCCACGGAGAGTGGAAGCTGATCCAGGGACAGAGCGTCAACGGCAGGCCGGGTTACAGGGAGCTCTTCCTGATCGATGCCGACCCGCAGGAGCGCTTCGACCTGTCGAAGATCTACCCCGAGCTTACCGAGGCGCTCGGAGCCATCATCGACCGTTTCCCCAAGGGTGAGCCCCTCTCCAGCAGGCGAGGAGGACAGGGACGGCGGCAGCGTGGGCCGGGAAGCGGTCAGCAGCGTCCCCGACAGCAGCAACCCTGAGCTTGCCAGGACGCTGAGACGGGCCTATCATCCCGTCCATGCGAAAAACAATCATAGCCCTGACCGTCTGTCTTCTTGCCTACAGCCCTTCCCTCAACGCAGATGCCCCGCTCGTCTACGAAGGCGACAGCGGCCCCGGCAAGGGCAAGCACCTCGTCTTCGTCGCCAGTGACCATGAGTACCGCTCCGAGGAGACCCTGCCCGCCCTCGCCCGGATCCTGGCAAAGCGGCATGGATTCAAGTGCTCCGTCGTTTTCGGCGTCAATGCCCGGGGAGAGATCCAGCCGGGAGCCAACAACGTTCCCGGAATCGAGGAGCTCGCCAAGGCCGACCTGCTGGTGCTCTTCACCCGCTTCCAGAACTGGCCACAGGAGCAGATGAACCACTTCATTGCCTACCTTGACCGGGCAGGGCCCATCGTCGGCCTGCGCACCGCCACCCACGGGTTCAAGATCCCCGGCAACAGCCCCTTCGCAAAATATTCCAACGGCTACGGCGGCAAGGACTACAAGGACGGCTTCGGCCGCCAGGTGCTGGGCGAAAAATGGGCCGGTCATTACGGCGGCAACCATCGCTCCAGCACAAGGCTGGATATCGTTCCCGAGAAGGCCGCCCACCCGATCCTTCGCGGGGTGAAGGATATGTGGGCTCAATGCGGCGGCTACTTCGCCAACCCTTTAGAGCCCTACGAGACGCTGGCGATGGCCCAGCCTCTCGATGGCATGAAGCCAGACTCCCCCGCACACCCGAAGCACAAGCCCGTACCCGGCGCCTGGACCCGCCACTACGAGGGCAAGGACGGAAAGAAGGGCCGCGTCTTCACCAGCACCTACGGCGCCTCCAACGACATCGAGAACGAGGGCTACCGCCGCCTGCTCATCAACGCCTGCTTCTGGGCCGCGGGAATGGAGAAGGACATCAGGGCCGATGCCGACGTCAGCTTCGTCGGTCCCTTCAATGGAACCTGGGCCCGCGGCAAAGGGCGTCGCAAGCCGGGGACGAAGCCGGCTGACCTTGCCGGCTGGGACTCGCCGATCGTCCCGCTGCGGGAGCAGGGGAAAAAGAAGAGAGAATAGCCCTCAGCCTCTCTCAGAACAGGAAATAGCGCTGCGCCAGGGGCAGCTCGGTGGCCGGCTCGCAGGTCAGCTTGTCTCCGTCGGCGGTGACCTCGTAGGTCTCCGGATCGACAGTGATCGCCGGCAGCGCGTCGTTGAGCACCATGTCCTTCTTGCCGAGGCCACGGCAATTTCGAACCGCCGCGATCTGCTTGCTGAGGCCATAGCCCTCAGCTATACCCGATTCGACGCAGCTCTGACTGACGTAGGCGATCGAGGTCGGTCCGGTCGCCTTCCCGAAGCTACCGAACATCGGCCGCATGAAGACCGGCTGCGGAGTGGGGATCGAGGCGTTCGGATCGCCCATCTGGCTCCAGGCGATGACGCCGCCCTTGATCACCAGCTCGGGCTTGGCACCGAACATGGCCGGCCTCCAGAGCACCAGGTCGGCGAGCTTGCCGCTCTCGACCGAACCGGTCTGCTCGCTCATGCCGTGGGCGATCGCGGGGTTGATCGTGTACTTGGCGACGTAGCGCCGAATTCGGAAGTTGTCGTTTTCGCCAGTTTCCTCCGGCAAACGCCCGCGCTGCTTGCGCATCTTGTCGGCGGTCTGCCAGGTTCGCGTCACCACCTCCCCCACCCGTCCCATGGCCTGGGAGTCCGAGCCCATGATGCTGATGGCTCCCATGTCGTGAAGGATGTCCTCGGCGGCGATCGTCTCGCCGCGGATCCGGCTCTCGGCGAAGGCCACGTCCTCCGGCAGGTTCTTGTCGAGATGGTGGCAGACCATGAGCATGTCGAGATGCTCATCGATGGTATTGACCGTATAGGGGCGCGTCGGGTTGGTCGAGCTGGGCAGCACGTTCGGCTCCCCGCAGACCCGCAGGATGTCGGGGGCGTGTCCGCCGCCGGCGCCTTCTGAGTGGTAGGTGTGAATCGTCCGGTTACCGAAGGCCTCGATGGAGGCCTCGACGAAGCCCGACTCGTTCAGGGTGTCGGTGTGGATCGCGACCTGGACATCGAGCTTCTCGGCCTCCGACAGGCAGCAGTCGATGGCCGCCGGGGTCGTTCCCCAGTCCTCGTGGAGCTTGAGTCCGACCGCTCCTCCAGCAACCTGCTCGGCGATACCCTCGGGCTTGGCGGTATTGCCCTTGCCGAGGAAACCGAAGTTCATCGGAAACTCGTCACTCGCCTGGAGCATCATGCGGATGTAGTTGCTGCCGGGGGTGCAGGTCGTGGCGCAGGTGCCGGTGGCCGGCCCGGTGCCGCCGCCGATCATGCCGGTGAGCCCGCTGGCGATGGCCTCGTCCACCAGCTGGGGACAGATGAAGTGAACATGGGAGTCGATGCCGCCGGCGGTGAGAATGAGCCCCTCTCCCGCGATGGCCTCTGTCGTCACGCCGACCACCATTCCCTCGCTGACTCCGTCCATCACATCGGGGTTGCCGGCCTTGCCGATCCCGGCGATCTGGCCATCTTTGATCCCGACATCGGCCTTGTAGATCCCTGTGTGATCAACGATGAGGGCATTGGTGATGACGCAATCAAGCGCGCCATCCTGCCCGACACCGGCGGCCTGCCCCATGCCCTCGCGCAGCACCTTGCCGCCGCCGAACTTGCACTCGTCGCCATAAACCGTCAGGTCCTTCTCCACCTCGAGCCAGAGCGAGGTATCGCCGAGGCGAACCTTGTCGCCGGTCGTGGGGCCATAGATCTCCGCGTAATTCGATCTGCGTATTTTATATCCCATCGATTCAACCTTCCTTGCTCGAGAAGCCCCTGTCGGCGACCTGTCCGAGGGCCGCGTCCCGGCCCTCATCACTCACGGCTCCGTCGGCGAGATTATTGCCGCCGCGAATCACCCTGTTCCCTCCGATCGCCACCAGCTCGACCGTCTTGGTGTCGCCGGGCTCGAAGCGAACCGCCGTCCCTGCCGGAATATCGAGCCGCATGCCGTAGGCTGCCGACCTGTCGAACTGGAGTCCCTTGTTGGTCTCGACGAAGTGGTAGTGGCTGCCGACCTGCACCGGCCTGTCCCCGAGGTTGGTCACCTCCAGGGTCACGCCCTCGCGTCCCTCGTTGAGCTCGAGCTCCCCCTCGGCGGCCTCGCAGGCGCCGGGCTGCTCTGGAACCTCAGCGGCGGAGCCGAAGATCTCGAGGTCGGGAACGTCGAGAAAGCTTCCGTAGAGGGCCAGCTCGAGGTTGCCATCCTCCCCGACGATCGGATGGTGAACGGTGACCAGCTTGGTCCCGTCCGGGAAGGTCCCCTCCACCTGCACCTCGTGGATCATCCCGGGGACGCCATCCTGCACCTGGCGGCGGCCGAGGAATTGCCGCCCGAGGTCCATGAGCTCGGCGACCGTCCGGCCATCCCTGATAAACTCGAGGATCTGGGTCGCGATCAGCGCGATGCTCTCGGGGTAGTTCAGCCGGACTCCGCGAGCCAGCCTCTTCTGCGCGAGGAAGCCCGCATTGTGAAGCATGAGCTTCTCTATTTCACGTGGTGCCAGGTGCATTGGCGACCTCTCTTTCTTACCATTTTCGCGACCAGGGGGTGTCGCCGAGATGCTCGGCAAGGAAACCCAGTTTTTCTTCCAGGTACCGTCCCACCAGCTCCGGGGTAGGACCCAGGACCCGGAGAACCGCGCCTCCGTGGACCGGGCTGACGGCTTCGAGAAGCTCCTGCCCGGGTTCGTAAGACTGACCCGCTATCATATCCAAAAGATCCCCGACCGCATCAACAAGCTTCTCGCCAAAGAGAGCCACCATGGCGATGCAGTCAAAGCCTCCCGTCTTGAACTGGCCTCCGACCGGACCGTGAGACGAGTCCAGCAGGAGCGACTCGCAGAGCACATGCTGGCCTGCCACATGGATATCGAAGCGGCTGAGGTAGCGGCGGAAGGCCCAGCGCTCGCCCCGCTGGCGGCGGCCGCTGGAGAGCCAGTCGAGCACGACGAGCGAGCCCCCGGACTCGACATCGACCCGCTGGCGCTGTTCGAAGGCGGCATCTGCATAGCAGATAACCGGGTCGGGCGCCAGCACCAGGAAGCCATCTCGAGCGACGGTCGCCCGCAGGTCCTGCCGACAGACCTTGTCCTCCGGGCACCGGTAGACCTTGGTGGACGACTGGGTGGTCAGAACACAGGACGCTCCGGGGCCGACCTTCACGTCGAGAGCCACCTCGTCGCCGGCGACCAGGCCGCCGCCGAAGCTCGATGTGTAGACCCAGGCGGCGCGCTCCCTCGGCCTGGGAAGGAGCAGCTTCTGCGGGTTCCCCGCACGGGCGCGCGTGACGACAGTCCGCCCGGCGACCAACGCCAGCTCGAGGATTCCGTGACTGGCGCTCTTGTCGGTCATCGTGCTCTCAAACGCTGAGGTGCTTGCTGATAATGTCGTCACTGAGCTCGGAGGTTTCGCCCTCGGCGACAACTCTCCCACGATTCAGAACATAGAAGTTATGGCCGAACTCCTTGACGAAATCGAGGTACTGCTCGACCAGCACGACCGTCATGCCGCGCTCCTCGACCAGCTGCCTGAGGATCTCGCCGATCTGCTGGATGATGTTGGGCTGGATTCCCTCGGTCGGCTCGTCGAGCACCAGGATCTCCGGATCCCCGCACAGGGCGCGGGCGATCGCCAGCTGCTGCTGCTGTCCACCGGAGAGATCGCCTCCCATCCTCCCCCCCATCTCCTTGAGAACGGGAAAGAGGTCATAGACAAAACCCGGGATGATCCGGCCGCGGTCCCTGCGACCCTGCAGGGCGACCTTGAGGTTCTCCTCAACGGTAATCCGGGGAAAAATCTGCCTTCCCTGCGGAACGTAACCCAGGCCCAGCTTGGCCCTGAGATGAGGCGCCATGGGTGAGCGCCTCCTTGTAAACCTGGACACCGTGGTGAGCTCTATCTCATCGATCTGGATGACCGATTCCGAGGATGGCTTCAGGATCCCCATGATGTTTTTCAGCAAGGTCGTCTTGCCAACCCCGTTGCGGCCGAGGATGCAGGTCACCTTGCCCGTCTCCATCTCCATATCTACGGAGTTCAGGGTCTGGATCGAGCCGTATGAGAATGAGAGGTTCTTGATCTTCAGCATAATTCGCGATCAGCGTCCGAGATACGCCTCCTTGACCTCCTCGTTGGCCGACACCTCATCGATGGTTCCCTCGGCCATGATCTTGCCCTCGTTCAGCACCGTCACGTGGGAATTGAGCAGACGGACAAATTCCATGTCGTGCTCGATGACGATGATGCTGTGCTCCTCGCGCGATTCGAGCAGCAGCTCGGCGGTCAGCACGGTCTCTTCATCCGTCAGGCCGGCCGCCGGCTCATCCACCAGCAGCAGCTTCGGACCGGTGAGAATCAGCATGCTGATCTCCAGCCATTGGCGCTGGCCATGGCTGAGATATTCCACCTCGCGATGCTCGTCATCGAGCAGGCGAACGCGCTCGAGCTGCGAACGAATGGAGTCCCTCTCATAATCAGAGATCCTGCTGCCAAGCGAGATGCCCTGGCGGCCCGGAAGCGCGAGGGTCATGTTTTCGTAGACCGTCAGGCTGTCGTAGACGGTCGGCGTCTGGAATTTACGTCCAACGCCCAGCTGGGCGATGTCAGCCTCCGGCTCGTGGGTAATGTCCGCCCCCTCGAAGAAGACCTGCCCGGTCGTCGGGCGGGTCTTGCCGCTGATGACATCGCAGAGCGTGGTCTTGCCGGCGCCGTTGGGGCCGATGATGACCTTGAGCTCGCGGTGGCCGACGACGAACTCCTTCACATCGAGCGCCTTGAAACCATCGAAGAGAACGGTGATGTCCTTGACATCGAGCAGGTTCCTGCCGACATCGACCTCCTGCTTGACCGAGCTGAGCAGGTTGATTCTCTCGAGGCGTTTGCGCATCTCTTCCTCGGCGACCTCGGCGGCACGGCCTCCGGGCTCGTCCTCGACCTTGCCTGTTTCGGAAGCCCGTTTTTTAGGCACAAGACGAGGGCGAAGCCCTCCACCCATCGCCTTCTTCAGGATGTCGGCAATCCCTCCGGGAAGAACCAATACGATGAGAAGAAAGACCGCGGCGAGAACAAACATCCAAGAGTCGGGATATCGACTGGTGAGGAAATTGTAGCCGTAGTTCACCGCCAGGGCGCCGACCACCGCTCCCCAGAGCGTGCCTCGGCCGCCTACGGCCACCCAGACCACCACCAGGATGGATTCGATCGACAGCATGTTGTGAGGCGTGAAGATACCCATCTGCGGAGCGTAGAGCATGCCTCCGAGGCCGGCGATCCCGGCCGCGAGGGAGTAGACGAAGACCTTGAACTTATAGGGCTTGAAGCCTGAGAACCGAAGACGGTCTTCATTGTCCCGAATGGCGACCAGGACGCGCCCCATCCGGGAGCTGACGACGTAGCGGCACAGGAGATAGACCAGGATCAGCAAGGTCAGGGTGACCAGGTAGAGTCCGAACTTGACTGAATCCTCATCGAGATGGTAGCCGCGGTATCTGAGCTCGGCGACATCCTTCAGGGTGATCTTTTTTCCGTCAACCTCCGAGACGACGAGCTCCTTATAGTCCTTGTTGATGTTCACCCCGGTCGCCGGAGTGCTCAGAAGGGTTTTCCCCGATGTCCCTGAAGGAAGAGAGCTGCTCGGCTTCTCGACAAGACTCCCCCCCGGAGCGGGGATCTCACCTTCCCTGCGCTCCGCGGTCCGCTTTTTCTCGAGCACCGCCTTGATGTCATCAAACGTCAGGGATGCCCTGGCAAGCTCATCTTCCTTGAGCACAACCTCGATCTTCTCTCTGCCTCCGAAGACAATGCGGTCAAAGCGAGTGACGCCATTAGTCCCGCCAAGCTTCATGTCGTTGACCATGAAGACGGAGGCGGCCATGACCGTCAACGCCTGGGTGAGGATCGCGAAGAAGACACCCTTCACGCGGCTTCGGAAAACGAAAAAACCGACGAAAAAAGCCACCAGAGATGGAACGAGAATACCGAGAACCACTGTCCAGCTGAGCCACCAGAAGGGCTTCCAGAACCAGGGGACCAGCCAGTCCGCCTCGGTCTCCCCCACCTTGCCCGGATAGACGACGAAGAGGCAGGCCGGCATCTTCCAGCCGGAGGCGTCTACACTGCCTTCGGGACCGCCGTGATGAGCCAGGTACATTCCCATGGCGTAGCCGCCGAAGGAGAAGAAGAGTGCCTGGCAGAGGCTCAGCATGCCGGTATAGCCCCAGACGAGGTCCAGGCCGACGGCGATCATGGCGAAGCACATATAGCGCCCCCACATGTTCACGGATTCTATTCCGTAGCTGCCGTTCAAGTAGAGCAGGGGAATCACCACGGCGTACACCAGGATCAGGAAGAGAGGAAATCTCCACTCCAGCCGTCCGAGTAATCCGCTCCTTGGCGCGGTCGTGTTCAGCTTGGGATCAGACATCGGCGAGTCTCCCCTTGGGCGGGAAGATACCGGCCGGGCGCCACTGGATAAAGGCGATGACGAGAACCAGGATCACCACCTTGCCCCAGGTAACCGAGGCGGTCGACTCGGGGAAGAGCCAGCCGAGGAAGGGCTCAAAAGCCTTATTCAACACTCCGATTCCAAGTCCTGCCGCGACCACGCCGGCGAGCTCGCCCACGCCGCCCACCACGACCACGAGGAAGGAGTCGACAATGTAGTTCTGTCCCATATCCGGTGTCACCCCGGCGATCAGGGTCAGGGCGCAGCCGGCGAGGCCGGCGAGGCCCGAGCCGAAGGCGAAGGTCATGCTGTCGATGAACCGGCTGTTCACTCCAAGACTTCGGGCCGTGGCGCGATTCTGGGTGGTCGCCCTGATCAGGAGGCCCATGCGGGTCTTGCCCATCAGGAGATAGATCAGCAATACGCAGAAGCCGCAGAAGAAGATGATGAAGATCCGGGCCCTGGCAAGATTGAAGTCCTGGAACAACTCGAAGCTGCCCACGAGCTGAATCGGAGCGTTCACGCCGATATTGTCGCCGAAGATCAGACGTGCCCCCTGGATCATGCCCAGGCCGCAGGCATAGGTCGCCAGCAGCGTATCGAGCGGCCGACCGTAGAGATGACGCACGACGAAAAACTCGATGAGAATACCGAAGCAGGCCGCCGAGAGAAAGGCCGCCGGGATCGCGAAAATATAGTAGTAGTTTGCCGGAGTGCTCTCGGTATGACCGAAGAGATGCATGACCACGTAGGTCATGTAGGCCCCGACCATCATCAGCTCGCCATGTGCCATGTTGATCACGCCCATCAGGCCGAAGATGATTGACAATCCCAGGGCCATGAGGATCAGGACGGAGCCGGCCGAGATGCCGTTGAAAACGTGGCTGAGATTGCGCACCTTGCCCTGGTAGCTCTCGATCGAAGCGATGCTGGAGGCGCATTCAGCCGCCAGGGCCGGGGATATGTCCTCCTTGGAAGAGAGCTTCTTCAGAGTTGTCACGCCCGCCTCGCTGCAAAGCTCTCCCAACTCCCTGACGGCATCGAGAACCTCCTGCTCAGGAAGCCCGGAAACGTTGCCGCTGATCTTGATCAGGCAGACGCCTGTGCGCGCGACCCGGCGGGTCTTCCCGTTACGGGCGGGATCGGCTCCAAGAGCTTCAAGCGGAAGCAGGAATTCAGCCCGCCGGCTGTTGCCGCATTTCTGGGCCGCCTGCTGACAGGTTTTTTCATCTCTTGAGCCGAGCTTGAGCGTGTCCTCTGCGGCAAGCACAGGCCTTCGCAGACTGCGGGAGGCACTCACCTCCTTCAGCTCGCTCTTGGCGGCGGCGACCTGCTTCCCATCGTCTCCTTTGAGTTCTGTTCTCAGAATGTGATCGAAGAGCCTGGCGGAGCTGTTGCCTTCGTCGTCTGAATCGAATTTCTCGACAAGAACGAGGCGGTCTTTCCACCTGTAGATGCTCTGGCCTTCACGAAAAGACTTCAGGAAAGCGATGCCGCGAAGATCACCGGCCTTGACAAAATCTGCAACAGCCTCGAGCCGGGCATCCGCATCGGAATCGTCGCTGCTCAGGCGGGATATGGCATCCTGAAGGTCCTGCCCGACAGGCCCGGTATCGAGAGCTGCCTGGCCGCCATCCCCGCCGCCACAGCCCCAGATGGGCAAAAGCGCAAGAAGAACGCAGCTGGAAAAGAAGAGCTTGTTCAAACCTGGCATCGTTTCAAGACGGGCAATCCATGCAGGAGGCTGCTATTAACGAAAAAAGAACCAGCCTGTAAGAACAGGTCTGATCCACCGCACCACCGGAAAAAGAGATGCCGGTCCCGCGCCACGTGTGCAAGCGCGAGACCGGTCCAGGGGCACACAGAAAGTCTGCCAGCTGTCGCGTCCGGCTTGCGGACGCGACAGCCGACAAATGCCACTTTACTTTTTCTTGGGACCTCCGGTCGGAGCCGGGATATTCCCATCAGGGTGAAGATACGAGCTGTAGGAATCCGGCGACACGAGGCCTTCGGACTGATAGACGATCTTGAACTGACCATCTTTCAGGATCTCGCCGATGTAGACCGGCTTCAGCGTGTGCTGGTTGTTCGGATGCATCGACTTCTTGCCGCCAGGGGCGTCGAACTCGAGACCGTAAACAGCCTGGCGAACCTTGTCGACATCGAAGCTTCCGGCCTTCTCGACCGCGGCCTTCCAGACATAGACGCCAAAGTAGGCCGCCTCGATCGGGTCATCCGTAACTCTCTGGGTCCCGCCGGGCAGATTGTTGTTGGCGCAATAAGCCTTGAAGCTCTGGACGAACTTTGCGTTCGAGGGCGAATCGATGCTCTGGAAGTAGTTCCAGGCGGCGAGGTGGCCCACCAGCGGCGGCACGTCCATGGCACGCAGTTCGTCTTCAGCGACGGAGAAGGCCATGATCGGGCAGTCCGCGGAGGTCAGACCCTGGTTAGCGAACTCCTTGTAGAAGGGTACGTTGCTGTCGCCATTGATCGTCGAGAGGATACAGGCACCGCCGCCGGCGGCGAACTCTTTCACCTTACCGATGATGGTCTGGTAGTCCTGATGATGGAAGGGAGTGTACTCCTCCATGACGTTCTCATCCGGAACACCCTTGGCCTTGAGGAAGGCCTTCAGCACCTTGTTCGCCGTCCTGGGAAAGACATAGTCGGTCCCGAGGAGATAGAACTTCGTACACTTTCCGCCAGCCTCGGACATCATGTACTCAGCGGCGGGAACGAGCTGCTGGTTGGGACTCGCGGCGGTG
>CAUZHA010000085.1:0-19808 GCA_963579555.1 Planctomycetes bacterium UBA1146 | reverse complement strand
GTGGTCGACAGCCATGTGGTGCCGCTCACCGGCGACCTGATCATTGGTTTCACCGGCGGAACCGGTGGCGCCACGGCCGACCAGGAAGTCGCCAACATCACCCTGTACGAGCTCGGTGCCGGAGGGCCCACCTTCGCGGATGCCGGCTACTGGGAGTTTGATAACAATCTCGCCGCCTCGACCGGCCAGCCCGACCTCGATGCGGTAGCCTACGAAGGCGTAGCCCCCGGGGTTGCATACGAAGCGGCCGTGATCAACGGCGAAGATGCCGTTGTCGGCCACCTGGCCGACGGCGCGGCGCTTCGCGTCCACCACGGACTCGCCCCCAACGGCGGTGGCGATTATGTAAACGACTACACGCTGATCATGGATGTCCTGTTCCCTGTTGTTGATAACTGGATCTCGCTTTACCAGACCAACGGCTGTGGAGACACGGATGTTCTGGCCTGTAGTAACGATGGAGACTGGTTCGTCAACACCTCCAACGGAATCGGTATCGGCGGCAACTACGGAGGTTCGGTCCAGGGCAACACCTGGCACCGTCTCGCTCTGACCGTCGATAGCGCCACCGGGCTCTACACCAGCTACCTCGACGGTGTGCAGGTGCAGCAGAACGTTGACGCGGTTGCCGTAGATGGACGCTTCAGCCTCTATAGCCAGGCCAACGATCCCCCAACTGACTGGGTCCTGCTCTTCGCGGACGAGACTGGAGTCAGTGAGATGGGCGAGGTGCTGATTAACAGCGCCGGCATCATCAACCGCGCCCTGAGCGGTGAAGAGGTCACAGCCCTTGGCGGACCGAACGCCGCTGGCGTCTCGGTCGCTGGAGCACTGCCCCCGGAACCCCCGGTGGACCAGCCCAACGACCTGTGTGACGGCGCGATCGCGCTTGACGTCAACGCCGACAACCTGAGTGTCAGCATCGACGGCTCGACCGCTGAAGGAGCCAATGCTGACCCCGAGAACGCTACCTGCAGCTCGAGCACCGCGCCCGGCCTCTGGTACAGCGTAACCGGGGTTGGCGGCGAAATGTCGGCCTCCCTCTGTGGCAGCACCTACGACACCAAGCTCAGCGTCTTCAGTGGCGACTGTGGAGGTGTCACTTGTGTCGCCAGCAACGACGACTCCTGCGGCCTGCAGTCAGTAGCCAGCTGGATACCCGAGGAAGGCGCGACCTACCTCGTTCTTGTCCACGGCTTTGGCAGCAGCTCCGGCGACTTCAGCCTGACTGTAAATGCCACCCTTACCATGCAGGACAACGATGGTTGCGATGGAGCCATAGCGCTCGACCTGGCCACGGGCCAGGCGGTCGTAGATGGCACGACAGCTGAAGGTGCCACACCTGATGCCGAGAACGCCGATTGCAATGCGAGCACCGCGGCGGGCCTCTGGTATACCGCTGTCGGAAACGGCGGGGCCATGAGTGCCGATCTCTGCGGCAGCAGCTATGACACCAAGGTCAGTGTCTTCAGCGGCGCCTGTGGAGCTCTCTCCTGTGTCGCCAGCAATGACGACTCCTGCGGTCTGCAGTCAGTTGCCGGTTGGGACTCTGAAGCTGGAGTCACCTATAGCATCCTGGTGCACGGCTACGGCAGCAACTCCGGCAACTTCATTCTGGCGGTCGACCAGGCCGCGCCTCCGGCGCCCGGAATCGGGCCGTTCATCCGTGGTGACGCTAACGGAGATGCGACCGTCGATATCTCCGACGCGACCACCATGCTGAACTGGCTCTTCCTCGGCGCGGCGGAGCCTGGCTGTGTCGCTGCCAACGACTCCAACGGTGACGGAGTCGTCAACATCTCCGACCCGACGCACCTCCTGAACTTCCTCTTCCTCGGCGGAAACGCTCCGCCGGCGCCTTCGGAGTGTGGAAACTCCGAATCGGCGGGAGACGAGGCCTTGGGTTGCGCCAGCGGAGGCTGCTGAACCTGACAGCGAGAGTCACCGAGACTCTCAAGGTCAGCGGGCCCGAATCCTTAACCGGATTCGGGCCCGCTTTTTTTATGCCCCTGTCGGCGACTGCCAGGAGGCTGATCCGGGCTCTTTTCTATGACTGGCGGCCTGCCTCAGTGGAAGTCCAAACAGCGGCCTGTTTCCTTCGTGACCTCGCCCGAAAGAAATCTATTCGCGCTCGATGCAAACCTTGCGCAGCGCAAAACTCGCCCTTACACTGAACTCTGGTCGATATTCTTTGGGTTTCCCAAAGGTCGGAAGAAGCTCATTTTGCAGGGTGAAAAAGGCCCGTATACTGGTCTTTCTCTCTCTGAAAAATAAAGGAATACAGGCTCTACCGAGATTTTTCGGCCAGCCAGGAGAATGTCTTTGGGGGTTATGGCCGGGTATTTAACCTGGTTCGCCTGTGCATTCTTTTCGATAAGAATCTAATGATTCAGGCTGTAGTCGTTGAGTTGGCGTAAACTCGTTAACCAGGGGTAGAGGTGAGAAACGTGTCGCTTTTAAGAAATATTCATTCCAGGTGGAACACTATGAGAGTTTTGCACTGCTTTGCTGGTCTCTTCATTCTTTTTGCCGCCAAGGCTTCCTTTGCCCAGGAAGATTGCTCGATGATGCTCGTTGCAGATGGCGTCGATTACTCCATCTTCAAAGGCGGCGCTGTCGATACCGCCATGATCCCTCTCGACCCCGATGCCCAGAACGAACCGTCTCCCGACGAAAAAGGCGCTCCGACCATTGGCTGGACCCTCGAAGATTTTGATGCCAGCGAGTGGGAGGTCGCTCCCTCCGGCTTCGGCTATGGAGATCGACTCGACCTCATTGGAACCGTCCTCGACGACATGGAAGATTCCTACGTGACTGTCTACCTGCGGCATACTTTTGAGATCGACAACCTGGCGGCGATCAACTCCGTGGCCTTCAGCATGGACTACGATGACGCCTTCGTCGCCTACATCAACGGAGTCGAGGTCGCCCGCCGCAACGTTGAAGGCACTCCACCCGCCTTCAATACATTGGCCGGGACAAATCACGAATCGACCGGTCAGCTCGAAGCCATTCCGCTGCTCGACATCGACTCCCTCGAAGAAGGCGAAAACATCCTGGCGATCCAGATGCACAACACCACCCACAGCAGCAGCGACCTCCACCTGAGGATCGAGGTGATAGCCAATCCCGAGAGCGGGGGGCAATGCCCCGACGGCATGGCCTGCTCTCAAGATGGAATCACCGGGGAGATCATGCTCAACTGGACCAACCGGGAGGGCGGCTACGAGGCTATCCAGATATGGCGCAACGGCGAGATGATTGAAGAGAACATCGGCGGCGACCAGGAATTGTACGTCGACGACAACCCGATCTTCGGCGAGATCGCCTACGCCGTCGTGGCGATCGATCCCGCCGCCGCCTGCGAGGAATGTGCGCCGCTCGAGTGTACGCTGATCATCTTCAACGAGGAGGACACCCTGGTGGCGCCAGGGGATGAATGGAACTACCTCACCGGCGCCGCGGGCGGTCCGGACCCCGAATGGCTCGACGTTGACTTCGATGATTTCGAATGGGAGGTCGGACCGACCGGGATCGGCTACGGAGATAACGACGATGCGACGGTACTCGACGATATGCGTGGAAACTACGTCGTAGTCTACGCCAGGAAGGTGGTCGAGCTGGAGCTGGTCACGATCGATTCACTCGTCCTGTCCTGCGCCGTCGACGACGGATTTGTCGCCTACGTCAATGGCGAAGAAGTCGGCCGTTTCAATGTCGCCGATGGAGAGGTCAACAACGACACCCCCGCGATCACCGCCAACCCGGCAGGTGAACCGGTTGATGACGACTACACCCCGGTGGCGATCGCCATCGCCAGGGACCTCCTGGTAGAGGGCAATAACGTCATCTCCATCAGCATTCACAACGCCGGCCTCACCAGCAGCGACCTGACCTTCATACCGACACTCATCCGGATTCCCAGCGGCGAGGGTGGACCCGGGCCGGGACCGGGAGCCGGGGACCTCTTCCTCAGGGGAGATGTGGATGACAACGGCTTCGTCAACCTCACCGATGCGGTCTCCCTGCTGCTCTACCTGTTCCAGCAGGGAAATGAACCCGGCTGCCTCGACTCGACTGACATCGACGACAACGGCTTCCTGAACCTGACGGATGGAGTCATCCTGCTCAACCACCTCTTCCGGGCAGGTCCGGCTCCTCAGCCTCCCGGCTTCCTTGAATGCGGCGAGGACCCCACCGAGGACGCTCTTGGCGACTGTACCAGCAGCGACTGTGCCGAAGAGGGTTAGGGTTCTACCCACAGGAGCCACGGAAGGCGAGGGGTCTCAGGCAGACTCTTTCAGCGGCCAGAACAGGGGTATGAAGATCGTCGCCGCTGCCCACATCAGAAGATTCAGCGGCAACCCGATCTTCAGGTAATCACGAAAGGTATAGCCTCCCGGCCCCATCACGATCAGGTTGGTCTGGTAGCCCAGGGGAGAGGCGAAGCTCGCGCTCGCTCCGAAACAAATGGCCACCAGGAAGGCCTCGTGGTTGATCCCGGTGTCCATAGCCAGCTTCATCGCTATCGGAAAGAGCAGGACCGCCACTGCGCTATTGGAAAGAAATGTCGTCAGGATTGAAGTCAGCAGGTAAAAAGCCGAAAGAAGGACATACGGATTAACATCTTCCCCCCCCACCAGTGCGAGAATTCCGCTCACCGCTTTCTCATCGAGCCCGGTTTGTTGAATCGCTCCAGCCAGCGGAATGGCTGCCGCAAGCAAGAACAACACCGTCGTGTCAAGGGATCGGAGGGCCTCGTCAACACGAATACAACGGGTGACGAGTACCAGCGCCACGCCTAGGACAGCCAGGTGCGCCAGGGACGGAGCTCCCTCCATGCCAGAGGTAAGCGTGGCCGCAGCGACGACCCCTATCAGGGTCAGCATCACCAGAGGAGCCTTGCGCTTGTTTACACGGGTCTGGTCGACCTCTTCGACGACAAGTACCGCCTCGCTCTCACGCAGCTCATTGAGGCCCGCATCATCCGCCTGGATCAGCAGAACGTCGCCGGCATGAACCCGCATGCGCCGAATGTGGTAGAGATGCTGGCGGCCGTGACGCTGAACAGCCATCACCTTGACTCCATAGTGGGCGTTGAGTCTCAGGCCGCTGACGGTCCGGCCCTCGAAAGGAGAATCCGGCAGGACGACGGCCTCAGCGAGCTTCATCTCGATGGTTTTCATCGGCACCCGCGTATCATCCTCGACTACGGATGCGAGATCGGCCTGCGACTCCGTCAGGAAGGAGTCGATCTCCTGCGGACGCCCCTCGATGATCAGGGCATCATCTCCCTCTAATCCAAGCTTGGCCGCGGGACCGGGCAGGATAATCTCCTCGCCGCGGACCAGCTCGAGCAGCGTAAGGTCAGTCGCACTGAAAACCTCACCGACCGTTTTCTCAAGTAACGGTGACCCCTGGGGAACAATCACCTCGGTAACAAAAGCCGCCTTGCGCTCCGGATGGGCCATCCCCGAAAGCGAAGCGCGCTCCGGGAGCATCTTTCTGGCAAAGAAAAGAATGAAAAGTACTCCGATCCCGAGATAGATCAGGCCCATCTGGGAAAAAGAAAAGAGGCTGAAGCCGTTCTCCTGCAGCCCAGCTACCGCCTTTTCGGTTTCCCAGAACTCGGGAGGTTTCTCGGCAAACTTGCGGTAGAGACTGTTGACCAGAATATTGGTGCTCGTCCCCATCAGTGTACAGGTGCCACCAAGGATCGAAAAGAAGCTCAAGGGGATCAACACCTTCGATGGCTTGATCTCGAACTGTCGGCACAGCGACAGCAAAATCGGGACCATCATGATAACGATCGGGGTATTGTTCAAAAAAGCGCTGCTTGGAACCACCACCAGCGCGGTAAGCAGCAGGAGCTGAGGCAGGCTGCCGGCTGCGGCGCGGCCCATCCTGATGGCGAGAAACTCGAGAGCGCCTGTCCTGATAAGCGCCCGGGAAAGAACAAACATGGAGGCGATGGTGAGCGTTGCCTCATTGGCGAAGCCGCTGAAGACAGCATCTGGGCTCTCAAGCAGTCCGGGAACAACGGCCAGGCAGGCGATAATGAGAATCGATGTCGTCTCGATCGCGAGAATCTGGCTAACGTAAAGGAAGCTGCCAAGCGCTATGATCGTCAGCAGAATGTATTGCGAAAATTCCATCAGGAAACCCTACTGAACCCGGCTCTTCCGCTGCAAATAAAGAAACAGGCGACGCAACCTGCGCAGGGAACTCAATTCGCTCTTCCGGGCAAAGCATACTCGCTCGACAGGACGACCGGCAAGTAAGAGCTTGGCGGTTCAGGGCTGCTCCTGGAGAGGAAGAATGCGCGCATTCACCTCATCGATGGCGGCAGAGGCCTCCAGGAGAAGCGTGGCGGAGTCCCAGAGACCCTCCAGGAAGGCACGCTGAACTCCATCAGGAAGGCCTGCCGAGTAGGTGTGTTCACCCGCATGGACGCTGCGATTCTCAACATCGACCTCCAGCAGGCAGCCGGGATCTCCCTCGATCATGCTCTGGATCTCATCAACCTGAGAAGAATCGAGGGTCAGGCAAGGCACTCCGTTGGCCACACAATTTCCGAAGAAGATCTCGGCGAAGGAGACCCCGATGATCCCCGTGATTCCCCATCGCATCAGGCTCTGGGGAGCGTGTTCCCTTGATGACCCGCAGCCGAAGTTGTCATTGACCACCAGGATCGAAGCTCCCTGGAACTCCTCCCTGTCAAAAGAATGGGTCCCATCGGAAAAGTTCTTGCGGTCATCTTCAAAGGCATGCTCGCCAAGCCCCTCGAAGGAAACGCAACGAAGAAAGCGCGCGGGAATGATGCGGTCGGTGTCAATATCATCACCCCTGACGGGAATTCCGCGGCCTGTCGTTCCGGTTATTCTTGACTCGCCCATCTTCTCTCTCAGTCTCCAAACATCTCTCGGACATCAACGACTTCACCCGCTATGGCGGCAGCAGCGACCATCACCGGACTCATCAGGAGGGTTCTGCCCAGTGGGCTGCCCTGGCGCCCCTTGAAATTACGATTGCTGGAGGAAGCTGAGATCTCGCGTCCCTTGAGCTTGTCAGGATTCATCGCCAGGCACATGGAGCAGCCGGCCTTGCGCCACTCGAACCCGGCCTCCATGAAGATCTCGTGCAACCCCTCGCTCTCGGCCTGCTCACTGACGAGCCGGGAGCCCGGAACCACGAGGGCCTTCACTCCCGGAGAGACCTTCTTTCCAAGAGCTACCTTTGCCGCCTCGCGCAGATCACTGATCCGTCCATTGGTGCAGGAGCCGATGAAGGCAACGTCGATCCCGGTCCCCGCGATGGACGCCCCCTGCTCAAACTCCATGAACTCCAGGGCTTCTCTGACGGACTCCCTCTCTCCCTCCGGAAGCTCCGAGACCGTTGGAAGCTGCCCATCGACCTGGACACTCTGTCCCGGGTTGATGCCCCATGTGACATTGGGCCCGAGCGCGGAACCATCGAGGCTGATCTCATCATCGAACTCCGCATCTTCATCGGAGGCGAAGGATTCCCAGTGTTTCACAGCGTCTTCCCAGGCTTCCCCGGCCGGAGCGAAAGGACGACCGCGGATATATTCATAGGTCGTCTCATCGGGATTCACGTAGCCAACGCGCGCGCCTCCCTCGATGGACATATTGCAGATCGACATGCGCTCCTCCATGCTCATGGAGGAGATGGCCTCACCGCTGTATTCGTAAGCAAAGCCGGTCCCGCCCTTCACACCCAGCTCTCGAATGATCGCGAGGATCACGTCCTTGGCGTAGACGCCCGGCGCAAGCGAACCGGTAACCTCTATACGCCGCACCTTCAGAGGATCCATCGCCAGGCACTGGCTGCACAACACGTCGCGAACCTGGCTGGTGCCGATCCCGAGAGCGATCGACCCGAACGCTCCATGGGTCGATGTGTGACTGTCGCCACAGGCTATCGTCATGCCGGGCTGGGTCAAACCCTGCTCCGGCCCGACCACGTGAACAATGCCCTGCCGGTCATCGTCAAGGCCGAAGAGCTGAACTCCAAACTCGCGGCAGTTCGTCTCGATCGCCACCATCATCTCTTCAGCCAGGGTATCGACGAAGGGACGCTCCTGGGAATGGGTAGGAACAATGTGGTCTACGGTGGCGAAAGTGCGCGCGGGATAGCGAACGTCCAGGCCGCGGACACGAAGCTCCGCAAAAGCCTGCGGGCTCGTGACTTCATGGATCAGGTGCAGGCCTATGAAAAGCTGGGTCTGCCCCGTGGGAAGCTCACGAACCGTGTGCTGCTCCCAGGTCTTCTGTAAAAGATTCTTTCCCATATTCAAGCTTCTCCCGACTTTTTCAAACGCTTCCCTGCCGGTCAAGGAGCGCGATTTTATCACAAAGACAGAGCCGTCTCAGCAGAACTATCCGGCCCGATTCCGGGCTTCTGGAGAGACCTGGTGAAACTCCTCTCTTTTTTCTTCGCCCGAAGGGTGAAGAAAAAAAAAGAGAGGAGGGAATCAACGCTGGAAGGACGTATGAAGCCGATGAGACCCCAACCCGGCAATACTGAAGAGAAGGAAATATGCCCCTTAACTTAAACATGCAAAGGAACTTATAAGCTTATTTTTTTACAAGGTACTTGCAGACAGTACCTCTGTTCGTATATTTTTCCGGCCATCGGATCTCGGTTAGTAAATATCGTGATCTGGTGATTTTTACCGGTCGCGCCGAATCATGGTGACGACCAGCAGGAGCATCAAGTGACTAAAACCCTCGTCATAGTCGAATCGCCAACCAAGGCAAAAACTCTGTCCAGGTTCCTGGGCGACAACTACCTGGTCGAATCCAGTGTCGGACACATCCGGGACCTTCCCGGCACCGCCAAGGACGTACCCGCCAAGCTCAAGGATCAATACGGCGGAGAGATCCCCGGCATCAACATAGAAGACGACTTCGCCCCCCTCTACATCATCAAGACCCGGGAAAAGAAGAAGCACGTCGCCAAGCTTAAAAAAATGTTGGCGGAGGTCGACCAACTCTATCTCGCCACTGATGAAGACCGCGAGGGAGAGGCTATCAGCTGGCATCTGGTGGAAGAGCTCAAGCCGACAATCCCCACGAGCAGGCTCGTCTTCCACGAGATTACCCGGGAGGCCATCCAGAAGGCCATCGAGAATCCACGTGAGATCGATAACCGGCTGGTGCAGGCCCAGGAAACCCGTCGCTTGCTCGATCGCCTCTACGGCTACCAGATCTCACCCGTTCTCTGGAAAAAGATCGGCCCGGCAAAATCCGCCGGCCGGGTACAGAGCGTAACGGTACATATCATCGTAGCCCGGGAGAAGGCCCGGCTTGCCTTCGTGATCTCGGACTATTGGGACCTGGTTGCGACCTTCGGGACTGCAACCGGCCAGAGCTTCGAAGCCACACTCACCGAGCTTGGCGACAAGCGGATCGCCAGCGGAAAATCTTTCGACAGCGACACCGGCAAACTCAAATCCTCGGCTGAAGGCAAGGTCGCTCTGCTGAATGAACGGGATGCGCAGGATCTGCGCTCCAGGCTCGAGTCCGCCGACTGGAAGGTCAGCAAGGTTGAAAGCAAACCATATACCAAGCGCCCTGCCCCCCCCTTCACCACCAGCACCCTGCAGCAGGATGCTAACCGTAAGCTTGGCATGTCGGCGAAGCGGACCATGAGCGCAGCCCAGAGGCTGTACCAGAACGGACACATCACCTATATGCGTACCGACTCGGTCAGCCTGGCCCAGGAGGCTCTCACCAGTGTTCGTGGGCTGGTGACGGAGCTCTACGGAGCGGAAAACCTTCCCGCCGAGCCCCGTTTCTACAAGAACAAGGTCAAGAACGCCCAGGAGGCCCACGAGGCCATCCGGCCCTCGACCGAGTTCAGGCGCCCCGAAGAGCTCAAAGCTCAACTCGAAGGAGATGACCTCAGACTCTACGACCTGATCTGGAAGCGCACCGTCGCCTGCCAAATGGAAAATGAGCGCGGCTTCAACACCAGCCTCCAGATCAGCGATGGAGACGCCGTCTTCCAGGCCAGCGGCAAGACCATCGAGTTCCCTGGCTTCAGGAGAGCGTATGTAGAGGGTTCGGACGATCCCGATGGCGAGATCGCCGACAAGGAGGCTGTCCTGCCGAAGGTTGAGGAGGGCCATCCCATGACCTGCTCCGAGTTGGACTGCAAGGAGCACAGGACCAGGCCGCCGGCCCGGTATACCGAGGCCAGCCTGGTGAAAGAGCTCGAGGAAAACGGAATCGGCCGGCCCAGCACCTACGCCAGCATCATCGACAAGATCATCTATCGGGGCTACGTCTTCAAGAAAGGAAACGCCCTAGTACCCAGCTTCACGGCCTTCGCCGTCGACGCCCTGATGGTCAAAAAATTCAACCAGCTCATCAACATCCAGTTCACAGCGCAGATGGAAGAAGATCTCGATCAGATCTCCCGTGGAGAGAGAGAGTCCCTTCCCTATCTCAAGGATTTTTACTTCGGCAATGATGAAACCGAGGGTCTCTCCAACCTGGTCAAGCAGGAGATCGACCCGGGCGAAGCCCGGGCCCTGAGCTGGGGGAAAGATTCAAAGGGTCGCGACATCCAGGTGCGTGTCGGACGATTCGGGCCCTATCTGCAGAGAGGAGAGGACGGCGATCCTGAGCAGGCCAAGGCCAACATCCCTGAAGAGACTCCCCCGGATGAGCTCACCATGGAGAAGGCGGAAGAGCTCCTCGAAATGAGCTCCAACGAAGAGCCCCTGGGGTACGATCCCACGACCGGGCTCCCTGTCTATCTCAAGGCGGGCCGTTTCGGCACCTACGTACAATTGGGCGAAAAACCGCCGAGAACGAAGAAGGACAAGAAACCTCGCGAGATCCTATCGCTCAAGACCGCGGCGCAGCTGCGCGCGGCGGCCGGGAAGATTGGAAAACGGGCCGCGGTCCAGGTGCGCATCCTGAAGACAATGGCTGAATGCGGCGAAGATGAGCTGATCATGGAACGTGGCCAGCTGCTGAAAGATTCCCAGGGGAATGCGCAGAGCCTCAAGGCCCTGATTGAAAAGGGTCTGCTCCAGGAGAAAACCGATCCGGAGCGAGAGGCGGCCGACAAAGAGGCCAAGAAGGCCGAGGCGGTATTCAAGACTTCCAGCCTGTTAGATGGAATGAAGGCGGACGAGGTCACGCTGGAGGACGCCCTCAAGCTCCTGTCCCTGCCGCGCCTGCTCGGCACCGACCCGGGCAACGAAGACAACGAAGTCTTTGCCCATCACGGCCGCTTTGGTGCGTACATCAAATGCGACAAGGAGACCCGGAGCCTCAAGTCTGAAGATGATCTCTTCACCATCACCATCGACAGAGCCCGGGAGTTGCTGCGCGAAGAAAAGAGCAGTGGCGGGTGGAACAGGAAACCCAAGGTTCTCAAGGAACTGGGCGCCAATAAGGAAGCCGGCACGGAGATCGCCCTGAGAGCCGGCCGCTACGGCTCCTACGTCACCGATGGTGAAATCAACGCGTCGGTTCCCAAGGGAATGGATGCGGAGAAGCTCACCCTGGAGGAAGCTATCGAGCTGATCAGGAAACGCGCCGAGAAGGCGCCGGCACGAAAGAAAAAAGCCAAGAAGAAGACGAAGAAGAAACCCGCTAAAAAAGCTGCGGTTGAATTTTCAACAGATGAAACGCCAGCCGCGCCCGAAGAGACACCCGCCGCGGAAACGCCGGGCGTCCCCCCATCGGAAGCCCCCCCTCCCCTTCCCTTCTGAGCCTACAGGCCTGCTGCGAACGACCTATCCGCCTTCGGTCTCCCCGGTCGCCGGCAGCAATCGCTCCAGCACCTTCCTCTCCAGCTTGCTGTAATATCGTTCAAGCCATGAATTGAAATAAACCATATCGGCGGTTCTCCCCATGATCCAGTAGACCTCGATGCGAGGAATGCGGGTCACGACTCCGGCAGCGCAGGGATCCTCCAGGGCCGCCAGCAGCGCAAGGGTTCTCAGGCCGATCAGGAGCGGCCAGGCACAGGCGAGGCGCAGTCGCGCCTGGCGCCTGGGTATGGAGAGCGTGTACTTCCAGCCGGCCCTGTAGTGCGCCAGGGTCTCCCTGATGAGCCCGTGCATCACCGGCCTGAACGATGCCCTGCTCTCTGCGACCAGCAGGCTGTCGAGACCGCGTCCGGCGGCCTCCAGCCTCTCCAGCGGCAGGTAGCATCGCCCCCGGCTGAGATCGCCATCAATATCACGCAGGATATTGGTCAGCTGGAGCCCCTGGCCGAAGCGCGCGCCAAGCTGCCGCATTTCATCCGCCTGCCAACTTCCAAGGGCAGGAATATGATCCATCACCAGGTCTGTCCAGAACTCGCCCACGCAGCCGGCCACGTGGTAGCAGTAGAGGTCGAGCTCGGCATCGTCGTTGAGCGCCTCGACCTCACCGCTCTCCGCGGAAGGAAAACGCGACAGGTCGGTTTCCATGCCATGGGTCAGCGTGGTAACGAGAGTGCGAATAAGCTTACGGTCGCTCGCGCTGAATTGCTCATAGAGCGCGAAACACTCCCCTATTCTCAGCAGAAGCTGCCGCTCCGCCGACATTCGCCTCGAGGTCGCCCCCACACGGGAAATCATTCCAGCGAGGGCCTCGACTTCTGGCTCGTCGACCTCGAACTGGCGACGAAAGATCTTGAGGTGCTCCAGCCTCTCTTCAACCGGCAGCAGGCCCGTATCGGCGATCGTATCGGCGCACCGACAGAAGAGGTAGGCGACGCCCAGCTGAGAACGGACACTCGCGGGCAGGACCCGAAGGGTCAGGTAGAAGCTTCGGCTGACGCCCTTCAGGATGGAGTTCAGCTCGCGATGGATGGACTTTCCAGGCATGGAGAACAGAATACCACGGCCTCAGCCCTGCTGGGCACCGCCCTTTGAGCAAGAGCAGGCCGGCGGCAGAATTCTTTCCTCAAAATATCCTACCCACTTGTAGAGAGCCCCCGACTCACCCTATCATGCGTCCAGTCAAAGAAACCACGGCACCTGAGCATGAACAAACACTCCTTCACCAACCTCTACCCTGCCACCTCCTTCCTGATCCTCCTCAACATCGGGTTTTTCGCCCTCCAGTGCATCTCAGAGGAAAAACTCGGACTCGATTCCGGGCGGGTCATGCTGGACCTGGGCGCCATTCACGGCGGCAGCATCTCCAGTGGTGAGCCCTGGCGGCTCATCTCCGGTACTTTTCTCCATACAGCCTGGTGGCACATCGGTTTCAACTGCATGGCCCTGCTCTCACTCGGGCGCTTCCTGGAACCGCTCCTGTCCAAGTCAAAGTTCTTCTCGGTCTATATGCTCAGCGCTCTTGGGGGCAGCCTGGTGACCTACTCCTGGCCCGCCCTCGATCTGCAGGCGGAATCCATCGGCGAGTTCGTCTCCATCCTCGTTGGGCAAGCCCCCCCCACTGGACAGCGAAACGCGGTCCTTAACTTTCTGGCCCATTCGTCGATTGGCTGCTCGGGTGCAGTGTTCGGACTCCTGGGGCTGATACTCGTCTACTTTTTCAAGGAGCGCCATCCCGGCCTGAGGCCCATGCTCGGTCAATTGTTCCCATTGTTCCTCGCCCTGGTCTTCGTATTTCCCATGTTTGGGGTCCGCATCGACCACTCAGCCCACATCGGCGGTTTCGCGATCGGCGGAATCTGCGGACTCACCGTAACAGACTTCGCCACCAGCAAAACGTCCCTTCGCTGGCGAATCCCTGCCGGGCTGACCGGCCTGGCGATGATCGCAAGCCTGGGCATGGCGGTCTACAACTTCGGTGAAAAACACTGGGGCTGGAGCTGAGCTCCCTTTCCTCCAGGCAACCTCGATCGAGATCAGGAGGGGATGTCCAGCTGGCGGCATCATCAAACCGCCTGATTGCGGGATTCTTACGCCCTGGGGACTCCCGCAGCCGGTACAAGGGTCATCACCTTATCTCATCGGTCTGAAACCAGCCGGACAAGACCCCGGTAAATTTTTCTTTCTGAAGACCGGCGTTATACTTACGATCATCCATGTGCCCGCAAGCGTGTTTTCCAGGCCAGAGTAGAGATGCGTACGATCTTGGATCAACAAGAGGCCGAGTCTTTGTCCAGAACGACGGGGAAACCTAATCTGACAGCCTCGCATCCGGCCGCGAACTGCCGCAAATCTACCGGCCGGATGATTTACCTCTCTTCAGCCGTCCTCTTGACCGTACTCATCCTTCTCCAGGCAGCCGCAAACGGACAAAATGCCATTCCCCTGCAGCTCATCGTCAACGCCGCGGCGGAAGAAGCCGCTGGCAATCCCGATGGGCAGGATGCCGCAGGAAGATGGGGCGAGCCAGGGAAGGAATACCAGAGCGGCGCTGTGCCCGCGGAAGAGGTCGAGCTTCGCTCGAAAATCGAGCAGGCGGGCCAACGTTTCAAGGCCGGGGAATGGGCCGCCGGCCAGGCGATGGTCGACGAAGTTCTCGCCGCGGTAACCTCGGCTGACTACAGAAAGAAACGGCTGCTCCAGGCCGCTCGCAAACAGCGCGAACGCGAAAAGCGAGGTGCGGGAACAGACAAAGAGGACCGCGCGCCTCCCGGCGCGAAGGCGCAGCCGGGAACAGACCAGGCGGAGTCGGGCGAAGACCTGCGGGTTCCGACGGTCGAGGTCTATTCGAGCGACCACATCCGGTATCTTCCCATCGCCTCGGCCCTCAGAGAGCTCCTGCTTTCGATGCCCGAGACGGCGAGGGCCGCCTATCGCTCGACCTATGAAGCCCCGGCGCGCCAGGCGCTCGAGGCGGCCCGCCTCGTTCCATTCGATTCATCCTATGATCTCCTGCGCGCCGTAGCCGAACGCTATCCACTTACCCGGGCCGGCCGGGAGGCCTGGGAACGGCTGGCGGGAAGACTCGCCGACAGCCATCGACTCAACGAGGCGGCGGCGGCTCTCGACACTCGCCTTGCCCTGCCATTCGACACGGCCGACCCGGAGAGCTCCACCCGGCCCGAGCTGCTCGCGCAGGCGACTGTCCTGAACCTGATGGCCGGGAACCTGGAGTCCGGCCAGCGTCGCCTAGATGAGATTCTCACCGCCTACCCGGATGAAACGATACGGCTGAGGGGCGAGGCGAGGCTCGGAAACTCCCTGGCAGACTCTCCCCTGCTGAAGAGCTTCCGGGAATACGCCCGAACCGCCTCGAAGCCTCCCTCGCAATGGCCAGCCCCTCTTGGAGGATACGACCACACGGGCTCTCCCGGGAACCCGGAAAAGACTCCCCTGCTGGGAACTGAGGCCCGCTGGATCCATCTGTCCAGGAGCGCTGCCTCAAGCACCGCCAACCCGAAGCTGGGAACCAGCCTCGCCCGGAGAATCGGCAGCCCTGCTTCCCGCGGCCGGCACCCGGCTCTGCAACTCGTCTCCAACGGAGAGTACATCTTCGTTCGCCAGGCAAACAGCCTCCTGGCACTCGACAGCCGTACCGGCAAGCGAAGCTGGACCCACGTCCTCGACGAACCAGACAAGACCTCCTACCCCCAGGCCCAGTTCCGCAAGCAGAAGGGCTACATGGCCCCGACGGGCTCCGACGACCTGGGCACCAGGAGCCTGTGCGCCTACCAGCCAAGAAATGGAGGCGAGCCGCGGATCGTCATGCTCGACCACAGCACCCAGGCCGGCTTCCTGCGTTCCGGCAAGGCTGTCTACCGCCAGAATCGTCTCCTCGCCTTCGATGCCGGCTCCGGAAAGCTCGCCTGGAGACTCGGCCGGTTGGAGGACACCCGGAGCATAGCCTATGGACTGGCCTTTACCGCCCCGCCAACGCCCTCTGGCGGATTGCTGGTGGCCCCGGCGGTTCGCGAGAGCGGATTTTACCTCGTGGGAATAACCCATGAAGGTTCCATCAAATGGCTGACCCGTCTCTACTCCTTCAACGCGAGCTACTACCAGCGCTACGGAAACAATTTCCTGGGCGGCTCGAGTCCCGCCGCCAGCGGCGGAATCGTCTACACCGCTCCCGGCAATGGAATGATCTGCTCGGTCGATGCCAGCGACGGACGCCTGCTCTGGATGACCCGCTACCGGTCAGGAAATCGTGAGCAGAAAAGCGACACATGGATTCATTCCCAACCCATCATCGTCTCCGATGCTCAACGACCGGCGCTCCTCGCCGCTCCCCCGGACAGCAACTACCTCAGCAGCTTCGATGCCGTCTCGGGAAAGCTCCTCTGGGAGAGAAGCTTCCCGGCAGGAGACAACCAGCTTCTTGGAGCCGATCGCGAGCGAATCTATATTGGCGGGCAGGATGTCAGGGCGCTGTCGACCGAGAACGGCGATGATGTCTGGAAGGCCGAGCTCGCGGCAGGCTCAAGCGGCATGGGGTGCCTCGTCGGCGGGTATCTCTATCTTCCGCGGACCCGCAATACGATCGCCAGGGTCGACCGCGAAAGCGGCAAGGTCATCGAGAAGCTTCGATTCAGAGACGAGCGAATTCCGGACGGCTACAAGAGCAGCCTCTTCTCCCTCGATGATCAATTGCTGAACGTGGCGTCCTGGGGAATCGCGGCCATCCTCCCACAACAGGAATCCTGGGACCGCATCGCCCGGAAGCCCGGCGGCAAGCGATTCGAAAACGCGCGCCTGCTTGAATCCGAGGGGAAATACACCGAGGCCCTCGACATCTTTTACGAGCTCCTCGACGGCGCGCAGAGCAAATCCTTCAGGGGTTTTGTAGAGACCGAGATCATCTCGACCGTCAGGCGACTCTGTGTGGAGCGAAAGGACCCGCAACACATCGATCGGATGCTCAGCTACGGCAGGACGGGAAAAAAGCCTCCCCTCATCAAGAAACGCCAGGAATACCTCGACTGGCGCCTGAGGGAGGCCGACCTGCTCCTGAAGGAATCCCCCGCCCTGGCAGCGAAAGCTTACGCCGCCCTCCTGCCCGAGGATGGGAAATTCGCGACCTCCGGTGAAGGTAATATGGTCGACGTACGGCTCTACGCGGCCGATGTTCTCCGCCGGTTGCGCTACGGCCGCGAGCCTGCCGAAGAAGCGGAGGCCGCTCAACAGGAGCTGAAAAATCTCCTCGACGAGCTGCTTGCGGACGAGGATACCCGCTACAGGAATTCACTCTCCGAAGATCCCGGGGCGCAGTCCCTGCAGAAGGTCGCCCTCTTCGGCGCCCACACTCCCAGCGCGGCGGAGGCCGAGGCGCGCCTCGCAGTCATCGAGATGGCCGCAGGCCATCCGCAGAACGCCCGCAGCCATCTCCTGATGCTCTGCGAAGACTACCCCGTCCTGGCCAGGCTGCCGGAGGTCGTCGACCTGCTGGAACGCACGGCGCCTGAGGATCATGGCCAGCCTCGCCTGCGCGGAATCCGGGAGCCAGGGGAGGGCGCGGCCTGGAGACAGGTCTACTGGCTCGACGAGGACCACGGGATCCTGGTCGCGGCGGCTCCGGGAACAGATCCCTTCCCGGTAACCTTCTCGCTCAAGGCCAACAGGCTCAGGGCGACTGACAGCCAGGGAGATATTGTCCTCGAACGGCGCCTGCCCGGCTTCCCCGAGCTCGACACCATCAAGAATCGCCTGCAGAGCCACGTGGAGGAACCCGCTGTCGGACATATCAACGGAGACCGGATGGTTCTCTTTACGGCGGCGGGCTGCTACGCCTTCGAGCTGCCCGTTCCAGCAAGCCCGGCGCCGGGCCAGGCGGATGATCCAGCTGAAAAACCGGAGGTCTTCAACGCCACCGGGTTCAACCTCGCGTGGACGCAAAACTACCCGCACGCCCTTGAACGGTACACCCAGAGGCGGGTCGCCTTCGGCTCGATCCGCTCCTCCGGAACCAGGAATCTCTTCCCGAAGGCTCATTTCTCCAGCGACGGCGACGTGGTCGTTCTGCTGCCGACCGGCCACCTGGTCTGCATAGACCACGACACGGGAAAATACCTTTGGCGCGCCGGCCCCGACGAAGCCTCCGTCAAGGGAGAGCTGAGGCTCGACGGACGAAACTTCCTCTCCCAGTCAACCTCGCCGCCGGGGATGCTCCGCTTCTCCCTCGCCGGCAAGGGCATCCGGAAGCTGCAGGATTGGGAGCTGGTGCCGGGGCCAAAAGGCATGTCAGGTTCCCAGCTGGTTCCGGGTGTAGCCGACGTGATGTCGGGCCAGTCGCTCGAGGTGAGATCCACAACCTCCGGAAGAATACTCTGGAGCAGGAGATCGAGCCCGAAGCTGCTCCACGCCACGGCTGAGTCGGTCTGGCTCAGCTCCCAGGGAAAGGTGACCATCGTCTCGCTGAGAAGCGGCCGTCCTCTCAACCATATCAGCCTTCCAGACAAGCTGCAGGCGACCTACCGTTTTGAGGATCCCGCCACCGGAAGGATCACGCTTGCCTGCACCACCTCCTCTGCAAGCAATTCCTATTACTGCCCCAACTGCGGCCGCATGCACACGCGGGCCACTGCCTCCAGCCCGGCATCCAGCAGCAAAGGGGTCACCCTGGTGCAGCTCGACAAGGATCTTGAGACCCGGTGGAAAACAAAGATCGCCGGCGGCGCATCCAACTACGATGGCAACCGCCGCGTGCTGGAGGACGGAAGATGGCTTTTCGTCTTCAACGAGCAGGATAGCAGCAGCGAAAAATGGTACACTCGGGTCTCGACGATTGATCCGGTCTCAGGAAAGTCCGAGCTCTGGCTCCAGGTGGAGATCTCGGGGAAGGGAACAGGCCTCTTGCCGAAAATCAGCCCGGTTGCCGGCGGTCTTTCCGTCGGGAATTCTGAAGGATACGGATGGTTCACCGCGGCCCGGCCGGCCAGCGAGGACGAAGATGGCGGAGAGGGCCTGAATGAAGACCCTGGAAAGAAAGAATAACCCGGGATGCGAGGCATCACGAACATGATTGAACTGAACTGCTGCTCCCGGCCCGGAAGCTTCCGGGCCTCGGACATCCTGCTGGCGGCACTCATTTTTCTCGCCCCTCCCGCCTGGGTTGGTGCCGCTGCCCAGGAAAAGGATGCCCCCAAGGAAGTCCAGAAAGCCCCTCCAGCAAAGAAAGCCGTCCAGGTCATTGTTAAACCAGCCAAGCCGGCTAAACCGGTCCAGATAAAAACGACGGATGGAAAGAAGATCCCCCTCGTCGATGCGATCAAGAAAGCTTTTTCGGGCGGCTCTGAGAAGACCGCGAAAGGGAAAAAAGCTCCTGCTGAGACCGGCAAGGTGCGAAAAAGCAGCCCCAGCCCCCCCATGTTCCACATGCGCGATGGGACCCGCCTGGCCGGAATACCGGCCGGCGAGGGGATCAAGGTAAAGACGGCCTACGGAACCTTGACGGTTCCAATGCGCGAGCTGGTCCGGATTCGCTTCTGCTCGAGCGTAGACTCGAACCTCTCTGAGAAAATAGCCGGGCTCATCCAGCAGCTTGGCCATGAGGAATTCGACCTGCGCGAGGAGGCTACCGAGAAGCTGACAGCGATCGGCCTGCCCGCCCTCAAGGCCCTGGAGAAGGCGCAACAATCAGAAGATGAAGAGATCAAGGCGCGGGCGGAAAAACTCGTCGCGCAGCTCGAAGGTAATGTTGAGGAGCCCGATGAAGATGATCTCCACCTGGTCCCCCTCGAGGGAGAAGAGGATGAGGTCGAGACCGCCGAGTTCACGATCAAGGGCCAGATCGAGGAGCAGAGCTTCATGGTCAAGACCCGCTACGGAGCCCTGGGATTCAAGCGCGCGGACATCCTGAGCATCGTTTTCCAGGAGCCCCTCGTAACCAGGCTCTCCTTTGACGTCCCAGGCGCCACCCTGGCTGAAAAGAACAGATGGTTCG
>CAUZHA010000084.1:0-19886 GCA_963579555.1 Planctomycetes bacterium UBA1146 | reverse complement strand
TTCACGGGCTCGGCATCTTCAAGGGCAAGGATGCTCCGGCGGCCGGGGATTCCGAAGAAGAGGATGAGCTCCAGTTCTATTTTTACGCTGATGGGAATGTGCGCCTGGACCTGTCCGCGCAAGGCAGTACGATCGAGGCGGCCTCGGTCTACTATGATCATCGCCGGGGCGAGGGGGTGATCAGGCAGGCCCGGATCAGGAGCTCAACCGCCGGCCTGAAGGGGATCATGAACAGCCTTGAGCTGCGCGACCTGCGGGGGACCTCCCCTGTAGGGGGCCGGGATGCCGCCGCCGGGACGGAGGTCATACTTTCCATTGGGGTCCTGCGTACGCGGAATTTCGCGCACTTCTCAGGCGAAGATATCAGGCTGAGCAACTGCGACTACGCCGAGCCTCATCTCGCGCTGGCCGCGGACAGCGCCGACATCCAGCCGGTAGATACCGCGGCCGGAATGATTCCTGAGAACCAGGGCCATTACGAGATCGTCCTCAGTGGAGCTCGGCTCGAGGTGCTTGGCCGGGAGATCCTCCCGCTACCTCTCACGCACTGGGATACCCGTTGGCAGGATTACCTCCCCCTGAGATCCATCGATTTCGGCAGCTCCTCCAAGTTTGGATTCTTCAGCTCCGCGGAGTGGAACCTGAACTTCTTCCTGGGCCTGCTTCCTCTCGAGTCGATTCCGAGCCTGCGGCGGGTGGTGGAGAATTCGAGGGTTGGATTCGAGACCACCCACATGGCGAAGCGCGGCCTGGGCTGGGGGCCGATTGCCGAGTACGGCAGGCAGTCGGGGAGCCGGCAGCCCTGGCAGCTGCCGGTCAGCGGCATTGGCTACTACGGGACCGGCCGTTATTTTTCGATTCACGATGATGGGGTCGATCGTTCCGCCGGCGGCTTCGCTCCGCCTGAACCTGGTCGTTATTGGGGCTCCCTGGCTCATCGCCATGAACTCTCCGGGCTTGGAACCCTGGATGTCGAGTATTCGGCCCAGTCGGACCAGAACTTTCTGAATGAATATTTCGAGAGAGTGGCCAAGCAGGAGAAGGAGCAGGAGAGCCTTGTCTCGTGGAGGAAAAATGTCGGCGACAACCTGAACCTGAGCGCGCTCTACAAATACCAGGTCAATGATTTCGATGAGACGATCGAGCGGCTCCCCGAGCTGAAGCTTAGCTGGTATCAGCAGCCGGTCTTCGATTCGGGCCTCTATATGGACCTGGACGCCGGAATCACCAATCTCCGAGTCCGAGGCCGTTCCGCCATAGCCGGAGGAGACACTCCCAGGCATGGACGGCTCGACCTGGCCAACACCTGGTCCTACCCGGTCACCGGGCTCAATCCCTACCTGGCCGTTCGCCCCTTCGCCTTTGCCCGCTACACCGGCTACGAGAAGGTGCTCGATCCGGCGCGTGATTTTACCGATCGGGCGGCATTCGGTTCCGGCCTGAGCATCAACCAGCAGTGGTCACGAACCTTTCCAATGAATTCTCGAGGGCTGGTCCATGACCTCTTCGGGGTCCAGGGCTTCAAGCATCTGCTGGTTCCCGAGGTCTCCTACCTCAACATCTTTTCCAGCGATCTCTCTCCTGAGGAGACCTTTCAGGTGGATGCTGTCGACGCTTTCGATGTGACCCAGAAATTCTCCCTGTCTCTCAGGCAGGCGCTGGTGACGAGAGTCGAAGGCGAGGGAGGGACGGCAACAGAGCGTCCCCTGCTGGGCAGGCGCAACAGAGCCCTCAAGCCGTCTTCGTTCCAGAGGCATCATCTTCTAGATAGCGAGGTCAGCCTGGTTTTCTATCCGGGTGCAGCGAGGGGCAAGGAGGGAGATGAGTTGCTCGTCCTTGACCATACCCTGCGCGCGAGTGACTCGCTCTCTTTCCGCTCCTGGATAGCCCTGGATCTGAACGATGGATTCAGCGATGAGCGTATGGACAATTCAGTCAGGGCCGAGGTCGTTCCCGGCCTGTTCTCGGCGACACTGGGGGGTGTAAGCGCCAACTCTCTCGATGCGGCCAATCCGGACAGCAGCTTCGTCTATGGCCTGCTGTCGTTCTATCCGCATGAGAAGTGGCGGGCGCAGCTCTACTGGGCAAGGAATGTCCAGAGTGAAAAAGATTCTGAGTTCAGCCTGACTATCGGCCGTGTTTTTCATCGATACGCTTTGTTCTTTGAGTATTCCTTCGACGCGGGTGAAGATGACAACCAGACTTTTTCGGTTAACTTCCGCCCGATCGGTTTCTCCGGAGGCGGCCCTCGTTCCTGGTCGAGATGGTAGAGAATCAAATGACGGAAAACTCAAAAGCGATTTACCCCGGGAGCTTCGACCCGGTGACGCGTGGACATCTCGATGTTATCGAGAGAGCCCGGGGACTCTTTGGCACGCTTCATATCGCGGTTTTGTCCAATCCGGATAAGAAGGCCCTCTTCACCCCCGAGGAGAGGATTGAGCTCCTGCGGTCGGAGACCGCCGGGCTCACCGGAGCCGGGGTTCTCGAGTTCAGCTCTTTCGCGGGACTGACCGCCCGTCTTGCTGCTGAGATCGAGGCGGGATGGATCGTGCGCGGCCTGCGCTCAGCCGCCGACGCGGCGTACGAGCTGCCCATGGCGCATTCGAATCGCCGCTGCGGGGACGCTGAGATCGAGACGGTTTTCCTGCCGGCTGGCGCGGAGACATCGTTCATTTCATCCAGCCTCGTCCGGGAAATCGCCGCGGGTGGAGGGCAGCTGGAGGCCTTTGTAACGCCCGGGGTGGAAGCTGCGTTGCGGGGCAGGTTCTCCTCCTGATGTTATCAGGGCTTTTTCCGTCCTAGAAAGCGCTTGACTGGGATAGCTCGCCGGAGACCATCTATCGGCTATGGAATCCAAAACAGCCGCTTTTATTACGCTTGGTTGCAAGATCAACCAGTACGAGACCGAGGCGATTCGCCGTGAGGTGCTCGAGCTTGGCTATGAGGAGGTCAGGGCATCGACCCCGGCGGATGTATATGTCGTGAACACCTGCTCGGTTACTGCGCAAAGCGGCGCCAAGAGCCGTAAGTATATCCAGCGCGCGGCGCGTACCAATCCGGAGGCTCGGATCGTGGTGGTGGGCTGTTCCAGCGATCAGGAGAAAGAGTCCTTCAGCAAGATTCCCCAGGTGGCCCTCCTGGGGGGAAACAAAGAGAAGCCGATGGTGGCGAGCTTCCTCGATGGTTGCTGGAACCCCGGCGAGGAGATCCCAGCCGAGATGCGCGACATCTTCGAGCTGAGCATATCAGGTTTTGGAGATCGCACCCGGGCGACGGTCAAGGTCCAGGATGGCTGCAGCAACTATTGCAGCTTCTGCATCATCCCTTTTCTGCGCGGTCTCTCGAAGAGCCGTGATCCGGATGCCGTCATCGACGAGATTCGGAGACTGGTGGACAACGGCTATATCGAGGTGGTGGTTTCCGGTGTTCACCTGCAGGACTATGGGCTGGAGCTCGAGCCATCGCTGGACCTGGTTGAGCTGCTCCGAAGGATCGGGGAGGTTGAAGGTCTGCGACGAGTTCGATTGAGCTCGCTGGGAGCGAGGGCCTTCACTCCGCAATTGATCGACCTGTTGGAGAATCCGGTCTTTTGCAGGCATTGGCACCTTCCTCTGCAGGCCGGCTCTGACAAGGTGCTCGAGATCATGCGGCGAGGCTATACGATCCGCGATTTCAGGTTTGCAGTTGAAGAGCTCACGGCGCGCTTTGACGCTCCATCCATCACCACCGACGTGATCGCTGGGCATCCGGGCGAGACAGAAGATGATTTCAGCGAGACGATCGAGAGATGTCGTGAGTTCGGTTTTTCCAAGATTCACGTCTTCCCCTTCAGCATGAGGGAAGGCACCCTGGCGGCGACTCTGAAGCGAGACGTGGTGGATCCTGCCGAGGTTCGCCGCCGAGCCGGTGAGCTTGGCGCAGTGGACAGGGAGCTCAATTGCGAGTACAGGGAGCGTTTCATCGGTCGTGAGCTCGATGTGCTCGTAGAGGGAGCCTCGCGCGGGCGCGATGACTGGCTCGAGGGGCTGGCTGGTCGCTACCTGAAGGTCGCCTTTCCCGCGCCGTCGCCTGGAGCTGCCAGGCGTTTTCAGGGTACGCTTCAGAGGGTAAAAATTGATAAGATCAGTGAGGGTGGTCTCGATGGCCACTGGGACGAGGTCCCTGTCGATGCTTCGGGTGTCGCCCTTTAGGTGAGATGGGTGAGGTGGTGAGAGATGGTTGGTATACCGGAAGATTTCCTCGAGGGCTCAGGCAACCCCGCGCTAGATGCGGCCCGGCTGCTCAGGCAGCGGCTGGAGGTCAATCGCGGCTTCGGCTGGGATATGCCGGTTGGGTCCGCTCCACGGGCGTCTGTGCCATCCCGGTCGACTGTGAGCGGGGAGGTAGAGGGTCGCGAGGCGGTTCTTGAGTCCATCCGGGCCGAGGTGGCCGGCTGCACACTCTGCGGTCTGTGCGAGGGTCGAACCCAGACTGTTTTCGGGGTTGGAAACGAATCCGCCAGGATTCTTTTTGTTGGAGAAGGCCCCGGCCGGGATGAAGACCTTGCCGGTGAACCCTTTGTCGGCCAAGCCGGGAAGCTGCTCGACAAGATCATCCATGCTATGGGACTCGCGCGGGAAGAGGTCTACATAGCGAATATCGTCAAATGCAGACCTCCGGAGAACCGCAATCCGGCAACAGAGGAAATGGCGGCCTGTTTTCCCTATCTGGAGCGCCAGGTAAAGGTTATCCAGCCGGAGGTGATTTGTGCCCTCGGTGGTGTGGCGGCCAAGGCGCTGCTTTCCACTGATTTAAGCGTCGGTCGTCTCCGAGGTGAATTTCATGAATACGCTGGGATTCCCGTTCGGGTTACTTACCATCCGGCGTATCTGCTACGAAGTCCGGATGAAAAGAAAAAAGCCTGGGAAGACATCAAGGCTTTGATGGTTCACCTCGGGCTCCAGCTGTCGGCCTAGGAATACACCGGCCTTCAATGCGGGGGGATCCAGGCCCGGATCCGGAAGCTCTCCAGCCATCGCGCAAGGCAGGTCTTGTCCCTTGACTTACGGTTTCATCAAATTGTAGACTCGCCCCTTCGCCCCTTCGGGCAAGTCCGTAAGAGTTTTAAAGCAAGTAACTTTCAGAGACGTTGAGAGCGCATCCATCAGGGAGCGAGTGCCTGGTTTCCAGGTGGCCCTGGTCGTGTGTGCAGGAGAGATGGCTCGGCTTTTTGAGGCCGTATTTCTCTTCGGTCTCGGGGTCTGTATTTATTGACGTGCCGGCGCTGGCATGATGGCCGTGGCCTGTTGAACGACAGCGAGCCGACTAGCGGCTGAGATCTGGACGGGAGAGTAGCCCGGCGGCCACTGGTTTTGAATCCAGCTCGAGGTCGCTCTGGTTCTGTTTGTCAGATGGCTGGTTTCAGTTACCGGGATTGAATGGCTATCAGGTTGAATTCAGGATTTATGAACGGAAACGTTCACTGCAATTGACTTGTTATCGGAGCTTGTGATACGATCTAAAGAATTGCGAAATGCAATGGTAACAAAGTGTTAGGCGAATTTTGGACCGTTTGAGGTCTCTTGATTAGACTTAGTAGAGGGGGAGTGGCTTCGCCCTTTCAGGTTTGAATATTTACCGAGCATGTCTCTCGGGTGTTGCCCAAATGGTTTCGCAGTCTCGATTTCTTACGAACTGAATACATCAAAATTTTAGCCTGTTCGTGATGACTTCTGTGAGTTTTCAAGCGAGTCGCTTGACGAGAAGTTTTCGCCTGCAGGAGTCAGATTTAATCTTCGGGATGATGATCCGGAGATGGGTTTCTCACTCAGGGAATCAAGGAATGGCAATCAATACAGTTTGGAGTATCGATCTCGGCAAGTCTTCGTTGAAGGCTGTCAGGCTCAGAAGTTCCCAGGGCAATGTTGAGATCGTAGCTGTCGACAAGGTGGATTATCCGTTGGGTGACGGGGGCGAGGACACGGCCGCCCTGTCGCGCGAAGCCCTTGGAATTTTTCTCGCCCGCAACAGCGTGAAGGATCCTGTCGTTGTAGCGCACCCCGGGCAGGGGACTTTTTCCCGGTTTATCAAGATGCCGGCCTTCGATCAGAAGAAGGTCGGTGAGATGGTCGGCTACGAAGCTTCCCAGCAGATTCCGTTTCCTCTCGACGAGGTGATCTGGGATTACCATGTTGTTAACCGGGAGTACCTACCCGGCGAGGAGAGAGAGGTCGCCCTCTTCGCTATCCGCAGGAATGATGTCGAGGATTTTCTTCTCGAGTTCACCAACAACGAACTCGCTGTTGAGTCAGTCTCCATCGGCTACCTTGGAGTTTTGAACTACGCAGCCCATGACCTGGCGCTGGAGGAGCCTTCGATCATTCTCGATATCGGGGCATCTCACACTGACCTGCTCCTCATGGACGGAGACCGGTTCTGGATCCGGGCTGTTCCACATTCGGGTAACGAGATCACCAGGACGATCCAGGAACGCTTCCATCTCGGGTTCGCAGAGGCCGAGAAGCTGAAGCTGGCTCTTGCCCGGGAACCCGACAAGGCGGTCAAGATCTACCAGAGTATCATTCAGCCGAAGCTGAAAGAGCTCGTCGCTGAGGTCCAGCGTTCGATAGGCGCCTACAGGAGCCAGTATGGTGAGGCTACCTTCTCCAAGCTCTATCTTCTTGGCAATGGTTCCAAGATCATCGGAGCCCCCCGCTTTCTCCGAGAGAGCCTCAACATGCCGGTTGAGAAGGTTCAGGGCATCAGCCACTACCGGGTGAGTCGGGAGGCTAACCTCAAGCTGCTGCAGGCCAACCTCCCAGCGTTCGCCACAGCCCTTGGCTCGGCGATGCATATTCTCGGCGACGCCGCCTGCGGCGTCGACCTCGTGCCGGCTGAAGACAAGATGGCCAAGGTGGTCAAGCGCAAGCAGAAGCATGTCTTTATCGCCGCTGGGATCATCCTGTTTTCTATGTTGGTCAGCAGGTATCTCCTGACCAGTACGGCGCAGTATTTCTCGGAAACGACGCAGGAGGCCGTTACCAGGATGGCGCCCCTGCAAAAAGGCACGGCCGCCCAGGAGACCTACGCAGAGTCACGAGATGAATTTGACATGCTGTTTAAGCAGATGAAGGAATCTGTCGCATTGCGAGGCCGGGTGCTCTCCGCGTTGCAGGCTCTCGATTCCGTCCTGGTGACCTTTCCCAACGCCAGGAGCCCGTCGCTTACCGTCGCTGTCAAGGATGGGGCTCCCGCCCTTGGTGAGCAGATGGAAGAGCTGCTGTCCAACAGGCTCTGGGTCCCCTGGGCCCGTTTCAGCCGCCTGGACGATCCGTCCGCCAAGGATTCCAAGAAGGGCGGCGATGTGCCGACTGAGCCGACCTATGAATTCAAGATCCGGGTGATGGTCAAGAGCAAGGACAGCTCCGAGCAGTCGGTAGCCTTTATCAAAGAAAAATTCCAGGCGCCGCTTGAGGCGGCTCTGAAGACCCAGGGGCTTGATATCAAGCCGGCTAAGGAGGGCGGTCCCCTGGTACAGATCGGAACGATTCAGCCCAACCTCACTGAGATCTACTTTTCTCCTTCCGGCCGTGACGCCGGTACGGATGGCGGCCAGGATGGAAGGCCCTTTGACAGTGTCGAGGTCTCCTGGGTTCTCGTGACCAGGCCTCTGGAAACCGAGGAGGATCCTGAGGAGGGAGATGAGGCAGACGAGGAGGCCCCTGAAGAGGGGTAGGGTTGGAGTCATCAGGAAAATAAGATCATGGATAAACTAAAAAACAATCTATTCGTTCCGGGAGTCGTCCTGGTGGTGTTGCTGCTGCTTGGCGGGGGTTACCTGCTGGTCTATGTGCCCTATAACGAGCTCGATGCCAATACCACGAAGCTCGAAAGCGCCAAGATCAGGCTGAACAAGCTGCTCAAGGACGAGGTCGTTCCGACCAAGGAATATGTCAGGAAGATCACCACTGCCCAGGCCGAGATGGAGGAGACCTTTGAAGCTGCTGTCTCGGCATTCTCCCGCAGGTGTGATGCTTTTCATCTCTTCTTTGCTGATGCAGTCCAGGTGCCCGCGGTGGACGTGTTCTATGCCCAGTACGAGACGGCTATCCAGAATCCGACGACGGGGCTGAGGGCCAAATACTGGGAAAAATTTCCCAGCCCGGCCGTAGAGGGACAGGAAGAAGATCTTGAGAAAAAGGCTCCCACCGTCGCGATGGTGAAGGACACCGAGATCTCAGGACCTGAAGGCCCGGCGAAGATGAGCCAGGCCATGAAGCAATACTGGATCTCCGAGGCGGTTTTCGCGGCCTGTCACCAGCTGGATATCGGTGGCCTGCAGTCGATCGAGTTCCCGGTCGAAAAGGAGCGGGTCTCGCGCAGGAGAAGCAAGACCTCGGCGGTAATCGAGCCGCCCAAGAGCAAGGCCAGCTACGACAAGGTCGGGGCCAGTGTTCTCATTCATATGGAGTACAGCAAGCTCAAAGAGCTTCTCGCGGTTTTGTACAAGAATTCCCGTGTGCCCTTTCTCGAGCCCAAGAGCGTTGAGTTCGGGAAGATCGAGGATTCCGTGAAGGGCTTTTCGAAATACATTCGCCAGCAGACCTTCCAGTCCCGCGCCCTCGCCGATGCGGCCGAGAAAGCTGGAGAGCCTGTTGCCCTGGAGCCGCTGGTAAAGGTTCGCCTGGAGCTGGTCGCCCTTCATTGGAAGGGTGTCGAGCGAAGCAAGGACGATTCCGAGAAAGATGAGTAGTCATGTCAGATAATTCACAACTGAAACAAAAGCTCGATGTCATTTCATACGTGGTCGCCGGCATTCTCAGCCTGGTCCTACTCGCGATTCCCTCCTTTGTCAGCAGCTCTGCTTCTGAGACCGAGGACTCGGTGAAGAGCCAGCTGAAGAAATTGAAACGGAAGGTTAAGGATGCCAACACCACATCCATTGAGGAGACTCCGCAGTGGTCGAGCGAATTGCGCTCCATGTGGACGGTTAACAGCAGCGTAGAGAAGGCCTCCTGGATTACTGAGAACAAGCC
This sequence comes from Planctomycetes bacterium UBA1146, assembly GCA_963579555.1. GTDB lineage: Bacteria > Planctomycetota > UBA8108 > UBA8108 > UBA8108 > UBA8108. The sequence goes on along the minus strand of CAUZHA010000084.1, from coordinate 10,869 downwards.
CGCCTCGCTGAGGTTGTGGAATGATGTTCCTGCCCCGGTAGCCGTCCATGAGCCCGGCGGAGTGGTTTCCATTGAGCTCGTTCGTGATGGGGAGACGAAGAGCTCTTCCCTGCGCGTAACAGGGAAGCTCTCTTCCAAGAACCAGCATGTCGAGATTGAGAAGATCATTCTCGAGCGCAAAGCTGGAGAAGAAGAATTCAAAGCTATTGAAGGCTTCGAGGAGGTCAATGACTTCGTTTATGAAGACGCTGACATCCAGCCTGGAAAGATCTACAGCTATCGTTTCAGCACGGTGGCGGTTCCCGGGCAGGTTCAGGAAGGTCTTCCTGCGCCGATTCTCGCGGCTACCGCCGCGAGCAGAAGCTCAAATGAGCTGGCGACAGAATTTGCCGTTCCGATGGACCTGGTGATCAAGGTCAGTCGCTATGTATATGTAGATGAGCAGATTGAGCCGAAGTTGCTTGGGCAGATCACTTACTGGGATTATGTCAAGGGCGCCAAGGTGACCATGAAGAGCCGTACGCCGGAGGAAGCCTGGGGCAAGGGAGGCACCTTTGGGGAGGCCCACGAGGGCAAGTCGCGCTTTGGAATTCGAAGGATCGTTCCCGAGAAGGAAAGCAAATACCACGGTGTGACGATTGATGATCATCTCACCGGTAAGCGGCTTGTTTTCAAGAAAGAGAGCAAGGATCTGCCTTCAATCGAGTCCTGGGATACGGTTGAGGCGGCTTTTGAAGTTCCTGATAAACTCGAGGAAACGGAAGAGCCGAAAAAGACCGCTCCGCCCAGATCTTCCAAAAAACCAGCGGTAAAAAAACCTGTGGCTAAGCCAGCAAGTGCTGAAAATAAAAAGGCTTCTGGATCTAAGGCCAAGCCCACGAGAGAGACTCCCAAGAAGAGTCCGAGTGGGAGGAAACGTACGAAATTCGAATAAATCTTTCCTTGTGCAACTGAGAGCTACAGAAATCACAGGGATTCGCCCGATGAATGGAGAAGTTATAAACAGAAGATTGTGAAGAAGTTGTTCACAGTCTCATTTTTAGATTTTAGCTGGATTTTTAGGTGCCGCAGGCTGATCATCGAGTTTGTCGTTCGGGCTCTTCCCGGGCGACCCGCTTGAACCTGCTACGGTAGGCCCTTCACAAGAACCGTGTTACTCGGGGTGGCTTTTGAGAACTCGGTAGTTTGGACGGGCTTGTTTCCAGGTGTTTTTCGCTTTGGAGACTTGAAGCAGGTGCAGGATTGGAACCTACCTCGATGTGCCGTTCTGCCGGTGGCATTCCTTGCCTGATTTTTTCCGGTCGGGTCTTTATTCAGACCGGAGGGAGTTAGAGTTGAGGATTCAAAAAATCTTAGTTTATTTGGGCTTGAACCACCCGGCTTTGCAGACGGGGTGTCTGCGGGTTACTTAAGTTAATAACGAGGAAAAGCATGAATCGGCTTGAACGATCACCAATGTCAACATTCGCTCCTGAAAGTCTCAGGGGATGTCGTGAGAGCCAGCATGGAAATGAGCGAGGTATTGAAATGGAAGGTCTACGGGAGAGATCCTATCGCCGGTCTGGCGCTCTAGCGCGGGCTGCGTTTACCGTACTGCTGGCCGCCTGTTCAGGGCTCCTGGCACAGGAATCCGAGCCCGGCAATGCGGGCGATGTCATCAAGCGCATGCGCGAGACGGGCAAGGTTAACCAGGGGGCCTCAACCTCCCTGACCGGCGAAGCCCGCAAGCACCGAACCCTTGGCGAATTGTTCGAGGCCGAGTTGAAGCTTCAGCAGGCTCTGAATCTCTGGCCCTCCAACGAACCCGCCCAGCAGCTCCTCGATGAGGTTCGCATGCTTCGCGGAGACCGCAGGGGCGAGGTGCCCGTGGTCGCCAAGGATATCCGTGAGCAGCTCATGGTCCAGAGGCAGATGCTTCGCTATGAGATCGAGCGCCAGCTCAATCGTGCCATTCAGTTTTCCGAGAATAGCGAATACGACAAGGCTATCGACAGCTACAACCGGGCGATTGATGGGATCAACCATGCTCCCTTTGACCTCGGTATCGATGCCTATCTCGAGCGTGCCAAGCAGGGACTTGCCAGGAGCGAATCCGAGAAGAAGCGCAAAGACTTCGAGGATCAGCAGACCCTCCTGCGCATGATTCAGCAGAGCAAGCGTGAGCAGGAAGCCGAGTCTCTCGATTTTATCGAGAACCATATTCGGGCTCTTCGCCGGCGCGCGACCGCGGCCAGGGAAAACCGTGATTATGACAAGGCCGGAGAGCTCTATGAAAAGATCCTCTCCCTGAATCCCCACGATGAAGATGCTCAGAATCAGAACCGACTCTCGCGGGAGCACCATCACATCCAGCAGCTTGACATGCTCATGCGCGCGAATATCGACAACTATCGCAAGGCGGTGCTCGGCGTGCTGGAGTCCTCTGTGATCTACCAGGACATTTTCCGCTATCCTGACAAGGACGAGTGGATTCGCCTGTCTCCCAAGGTGGTGACCATCGAGGCACAGATCGCCAAGTTCGAATCGCCCCTTGAGAAGGAGATCCGCAGGAAGCTATCCCAGTCGATCACCTACGGACTGGACGAACCCGTGCCGCTTCGTGAAGCTCTCAGCGACCTGCAGGGACTCACAGGGGTCAACTTCTTTATCCAGTCAGCGGATATCGGTGATGCCGAGGTCCAGTTGGAGACCCTGAACAACCTGCCCTTGAGCAATGTCCTGGCCTTTTTACTGAAGAATGCCGGTGACGAAGTCGGCTATGTCATCAAGGAAGGCGCTGTCGTGATCGCCGCAGATGAAGAGCAGCTCCAGGAACCCAAGTACCTGCGTTTTTACGAGATCAGTGATCTTGTGAACAAGCGTCCCGACTTCCCCGCTGATGACCTCGCTCTCGAGGAGATGGCCGGGCAGAGTGATGTTGACGCGGCCGCCGACATCGCCTTCGGTGATGATGAAGATTTGGAGACAGCTGGAGACGTCTATGAGAAGGATGAACTTCTGAGTCTCATCGCCCGCGAGCTCAATGCGGGTGGAGATGCCGAGGGGGAGGAAGAGGTCGAAGGAATTCGAATCCACCCCGGCGGCAAGCTCATGGCTCTCACTACGCTTCAGAACCATATCAAGCTCGCCAAGATCCTGGAACGGTTCCGCATGGCTACCGGCATGATGGTGACGGTTGAATCCCGGTTCCTCGATATCCAGGACAACTTTCTCGAGTCTATTGGAATCAATATTGGAAATACGCAGGCCAACTTCCTGCCCAATACGATCCCCGATATTGATGGCAATGGTACGGCTCTGAATCCCGGCTACGAGTTTACGGATGCCGGGGGTGAAATGAACCTCCGCGTGGCCAGCATTGGCGCTCTCAGCAATCCGCTGGGCTCCCAGGTCAATCCGTTTAACCTTTCCGGTAGCGGTGGCGGCTCCTACCAGGTGAACGCGATCAATCCTGATCGCTTTGTCCTCGAGGCCCTGCTGACCGGTGTAGCCAAGGACCAGGAGATTCGCAGGTTGAATTCTCCCAGGATAACCGCCTTCAACACCCAGACGGCCCATACGCTGGTTGTTAACCAGGCGGCGTATATCCAGGACCTCGAGGTGAACCAGACGGGTGTCATTCCCGTTATCAACCCCGTGATTGGCGTGCTCAACACCGGCTCGATCCTGGAGGTCAGGCCGACGATCAGCTTTGACCGGAAATACGTCGTCCTGGAGATCCAGCCGACGCTGGCCGAACAGATCGGCGAGGACCAGGCCCTGTTGAATCTCTCCGGAGGATTTACCACGGTTCCCGTGCAGTTGCCGATCGTTTCTGTAACCAAGATCAAGACGACAGTGAACGTGCCTGACGGCGGAACCGTTCTTCTTGGCGGCTTGAAGCGTGAGGTCAAGCAGAAGGCTTCCATTGGGTTGCCCGCGTTGCGCAGGCTTCCCCTGGCGAACCTCTTCTTCGGTCGCAATGCGAATGCCGCCCTGCGCTCGAACCTGTTTGTGTTGATTAATACCCACATTACCGTCGTTCATGAAGAGGAAGCCAGGCTGTTCGGAACAGGAATCTGAAAAGCCGGGTCTTCCGGATGACAGATCAAGGGGATCTGGAAAATCTGGAGTAATTGAATCGGAAAGTTGGTGGAAAGGTGGCTGTAAGGAATGACTGCGAGTTCAGCGTCTGATTATTCACTAAGAGAGAAGCAAGGCTCTCCAGGCTGTCGGCGTCTATCGTCGACAGTGTCCACGCCCGGCATCGGGCGGGCCTGGTTCATAGTCGTTATACCCATGATGTTATCGGTTCTTTCAAATCCTGATCTGCGGGCACAGGGCCTCGGTGCTGAGGACGGCGCGTTTGCCGATGCGCTGGTCCGGGAGCTTAGGTATTTCGATACCGCTCGCAGATGGCTTTCAGAGAAACGTCAATCACGCGGCGCGAAGCCCGAGATGCTGGCTGATATCGACTCCCGGTTGATTGATATCCTCCAGGCCGAGGGTAAGGGAGAGGTCGCGCTGAAGGCGCTGGCTGAGTTCAAGAAAAACTGGCCTTCCCATCCGCGGGCAGCCCTTGGCTCCCTTGAGACGATTGGTTCTGATTTCGCGGCAGTCCTCTCTGGTTTTGAAAAAGCCGGCACCGAGTCTGACAAGGCCAAGTCAGACGATCTGAAATCAAAGGCCGTGGCTGCCTTCCGGACCAAGGTTGAGAAGCCTCTCAATGGCCTGATTGCCGACCTGCTCAAGCAGGCCAAGGCGGCCAAGGGTAACGAAAGATTGACCAAGAAAAGGCTCTCCTACCAGTCCGAGCTGGCGAGAATTAATATCTTCCTCGTCTATGCCAGGAGTCTTGAAGCCGGAGATGTCCGCAACAGCTATCTCGAAAAGGGTCTGAAGCTCGCTGATTTCTTCGTCAACGAGAGATCCGATTTCTACATCATGCGTTACGAGGCCCAGATCCAGAAGGGACTCTACCTGCTGGAAATGGAGCGCTTCCTGGACTCAGCAGAAGAGCTTGAGTTGATCTTCGATATCGAGCCCTTTGCCCGTCCTCCTTACCCGCCTCCGCTCCTCAAGGCTTTTCATACGATTCGTCTCAAGGCCTACCTCTTTTCAGCGAAGGCCTACAATGGCGCCAAGAAGCCCGAGATCGCGGTGAATATTCTCAAGACGATCATGCGATCCACTCCCGTTCCGGGTGATCCGTTCGCTCCGGCTATCGGGGTTGTTGAGAAAGATGCTGACCTGCAGCAGTTTGCTGTCCTCGCGCGTCTTGAATACGGAATCGCGCTTGCTGACTCAGGGGACGCGCCCAGGGGGATGGCCGTTATTCACGCTGTTATTTCGAAATATGAAAAGCTCTTCAAAGAGTCCAAGGTAGATAAGTACCGTGCGTTTGTGATCGATGCGCGAAAGGCTCTCGGAAGGGTTTCTTCATCCGGCAGCGCTGCGCTCTCCGGACGTGACTACTACCAGGCTGCGATCGGCCTGAAGAGTGAGCTCAAGCTTGAAGAATCTCTGAAGGCTTTTCAGACCGGGCTGGCCAAGCTTGCCAGCTCCGAGGTCGAGGAATACGCTCCGCTTTGTCTCAACGAGATCGGCGAGTTGAGTTTTATCCTGGATCGATTCGATGAGGCGGCGGTCGCCTTCTCCGAACTTGCCGAGCATCATGCTGCGAGCCAGATCTTCCGTTCCAAGGCGGCAACGAGCTTCGCGGCCTCGGTCGATAAGGCCAAGCGGGCCCTGGGAGAGTCCGGCTCGGCTCATGCCGGCTACGCAGAGCTGACCGCGAAGGCCGACCAGTTCAGCCGTGGTGATACCAAGTACCAGGTGAAGATGTCCGAAGCGGGACAATTTGAGGAACAGGGCAATTTTGCCAAGGCTCGTGAGTCGTTCCTTGCCATTCCCATGGACGACCAGGGAGTGCCGGTTTCGTATTATCTGCGAGCGCAGGCCAGGGGGCTCTCCACCTATGTAAGAGAATACGAAACGGCCGGGAATGATGCGGCCAAGAGAGCGGTGATTCTGAAGGATTTCCAGGAGAATGTCGCGAAGCTCCAGGCTGTTCTCGATGAGGCTCTCGAGAAAAAGGACCTTCGGGCTTGCGGAGTCGGCGCGCTCGGCCTGGGCCAGATGTATCACCATCTCGAAAACTACGGCGAGGCGGTGAAGGTCCTCAAGCTCTTTTCTACCGACCTCGCCGAAGACAAGTACTATCGCTGCTCCGGGCTTGGCTACCTGGTGCTTTCCATGGTTCGCATTGAGCAGTGGAAAGAGGCTGGGGCCTATTACAGGGTTCTGAGCACAGACTGCTCCAAGGAGCCGTCTGTCGCCACGGCCGCGTATGTCCTCTCGGACGCCGCCGATGCGGCCGGCGAAAATCGAAAGGCCGCTCTTTACCTGCTTCAGTATGCTGAACATTCCAGCGCCAGTGCCGAGATGAGTGATCTCAATATGGTGATGAAGGTCGTCAAGGTGCTGAGCGATGGCGGGCTTGTTTCCGATGCCAAGCGTTTCGTTGAAAAGGCCAAGAAGATCGGTGGTGGGGCCAACAAGCTCGGTCGTGAGATTCTGCTGATGGAAGGGCAGATCGCCATGAGTGGAGAAGACTGGAAGGGTGCCTATGAAATCTTCTCTCGCTACGAGAAGGAATATAAGGTCAAGGGAGCCAATTACGAGGACCCGTTTGTCTGCAGGGACTGGGGATGGGCGACGATCAAGCTTGCCCGACAGGCCCATCCGAAGCCAGCTGCGCTTCCCCTGGATATGCTCCTGGAGGCAGAACGATACTACGGACATTCTTTCTACCTGCTGAACAATTTCCTCACCAATACCCGGGCTCCAGGCAAGGAGCCTGATGCCGCCCTGGTCAAGGATTACTGGGAGATCGCCTTGCGCCTGCAGCAGGTGCGAATCAGCGCCGGCCGCGCGGGCAATAAGGAAGCCTATAACGATATTCACAAGTTCGTGAACGAGTACCAGGACCGGATCAGGAAGCAGAGTGATCTCTGGTCGAAATTCCTGAGGTACTGGGAGTATGCCCTTGAGCAAATGGGGAAGGATCCCCAGGAATTTATTAAGGCTGGCTGATGTGTGAGTCAAGGACAAGAGTACTAATGAGTTATTTTTACAGCAAGACACAGAATTCGGGTTCCAGGGCGTTGGTAGCGTCTCTGGTGGTGGTTGTGAGCTGCTTCTTTCTGTCCTCTCTGAAGGCGGATGTGGTTGTTCAGTCCAACGGTAAGCGGATTGACGGCGTTACCGTTCTTTCAGCCAAGTGGGACCAGGTGCTCTTCAAGCAGGACGGCAATACGGTCAAGCTGCTCGGCGACAAGGTTGTCAGTATTGAGCGTGAATCGGCCTATCTGCAGCCGGTACGCAGCGCGATCTCGGGCGGCAATTACGCCAAGGCTCTTTCGAGTATTTCCAAGCTCGACGGCAGGGGGTTGAAGGGCTGGCAGGCTGCGGAGCTTCAGTATCTTAAGGGCAAGGCCCATCTCGCCGCGGGCGAGGCCGGCAAGGCCGATGGAGTCTTCAAAGAATTTGTCGCCGCCAACACGGAAACCAAAGACTACTGGCTTCCGCATGCTATCTACGGCCGCGGCCAGGCCAGCCTCGATCTTGGTCGGGGCAACTCCGCCCAAACGCACTTCCAGGGACTTGATTCCTATGGTCCGACATGGGTTTTGAGAGCCAAGCTTGGAGAAGCCCAGGGGCTCTTCCTTGCCAAGAAGTATGTTGAGTCGAGGGGCAAGTTCAACGAGGTAGCGAATAACCGCAAGGCGCCAGCTTCTTTGAAGGTGGCTGCCGTGGTCGGACGAATCGACGTTATCGTCTCCCAGAAACAGTATGACAAGGCCATCAGTGAGCTTGAGAAGACCTTCTTTACGGCTTCGACGACCCGGGGGCTCGATTACGGAAAATCGAGGGCCCGGGCGACCTACCTGATGGGCGTCTGTTACAAGGGACTTACAGGTAAGGGGAATCTTGAGAAGGCAGAGATCTGGCTTCTCAAGGCAGCCGTCCTTTACCGTCATCATAAGAACATCTATGTGAATTCCTGTAATGAACTCGTCGATGTTTACAAGCAACTTGGTCGAACTGAGAGGGCGACTGAGTGGGGACGGCGTGCGGGAGGAGAAAGTTAAGCGCCCGGCGGGTCACCGCAGGGCAAATAATCGCTAATGAAACGAGGGAAACCTCATAACAAAGTAAATAAACGTGAATGGCAATAGGAGTAGAGACCGCCATGGTTAGTAAATCAGCCCTTAAGGGCCCTAGTCGTCTTCCGGGGATTTTCAATTCCCACTCAAACAAGAACATCTGGACCAGCTCGATGATGCTTTTCGGAGTATTTGTACTGTTGGCCTTTAGTGCCTTCGTACTGACAGGCAACCTGGCTTTTGCCCAGTCAGGAGATGCTGTGTCGGAGAAAACCGTTCTCGATGCGCTGATGGAAGCCGGTTTCGTCGGTCTCTTGATCGTCCTGATGTCGATCGTTGGAGGCGCTCTCGCTATCACCTTCGCTTTCCAGCTGCGTCGCGACGTCCTGGTTCCCCCGGAGGTGCTCGGGCACGTCGAGTCCCTGTTCGAGGATGAAGAATACGAGGAGGCCTATCACCTCTGTGAGGCGAGTCCCAGTATTCTCTCCGCGGTAGTAGCCGCCGGCCTTGAGAAGATAGAAGATGGATACCCCCAGATGGAAGCCACCATGGTCGAAGTTCTCGAGATGGAATCCACCAAGCTTCACCAGAAGGTCGGCTACCTGTCGCTCATAGCGAACCTCTCGCCGATGATGGGGCTGCTTGGAACGGTTCTCGGTATGATCGGTGCGTTCAATACGATTGCCAGTTCCACGACGGCACCGAATCCGAAGCAACTCGGTGGAGACATCTCCATCGCTCTTGGAACGACCTTCCTTGGGCTCTGTGTCGCGATTCCAATGACAGCTGTCTACGTCTACTTCCGTAACAAGGTCATCACTGTTTCTGCCGAAGTCGGCGGAGTTTCCGAAGAGCTCATGGGTCGTTTCAAGGCTGATTGAGCCGAGTTGAGTTCAGTTTAGATTTTTAAGAGGTTTTGGACTGTCCGAGAAAGTCGGCCATGAAAAAAAGAAAAAGCTCAGACCGCAATTTCGACACGAAGATGGATTTGACGCCGATGATCGACTGCGTCTTCCTGCTCATCATGTTCTTTATTCTGACAACCCAGATTACGGTGAACATCGAGGAGGTTACGCTTCCTTTCGCTCTCGAGGGTAAGCCCGAGAAACGGAACAACACCGACACTGTGATGCTGATCATGAATGTCAGGCAGAGCCAGTCGCCTGAGGCTGCGGCCCGTGCGGGAGAGATCGTCTACCGGGGAAAAGTCCTCAACACCAAAACGTTGAGGGCTATGCTGGATGAGGAGGTCGCCTATGACGCGGCTCTTCCGCCGCGCGGTCGAGGCCGTGCCAAGGAGGTGGGCCCGAACAATGTGCAGCTTTCCCAATTGGAGATCCTGATTCGTTACGACAAGCATGTGAAATCGGAGTATCTGCGAAACATTTTCGAGCAGTGCCAGAAGGCGGGTGTCTACAAGTTGAAGTTGGCGACAACCCAGCCCTAGGGGGAAAGAGACCTAATATGCGCATTAAGCAGAACAAGAGAGTCATCGAAGAATCCGAACTGGACATGACGCCGATGATTGACATCGTGTTCCAGCTGCTTATCTTTTTTCTCCTCTCGGCCAAGTTTATCGCCCTTGAGGGGCAGCTCTCTTCCTACCTCCCCAAGGACAGGGGGCTCCAGGCCTCGTTCTCTAAGATCGAGCCTGATGAGGTCATCTTCTTCCTCGAATGGGTTGCTGATCCAGTCAATGACAAGACGGGCCGCGTTCGTTGCCAGACGATTAATTACAAGCGCCCAGGCGAGACCAGCGGCGAGGACCATGAATTTGAGTCTCAGGACGCCACGGCCGGCCAGGTTGAATATGGCCCGGACCGCCAGCTCGTGCAATATGGCGAGGTATTGGGTATGCCCGGGTATCACATCCCGAATTTCACGAATATCGAGGATTATCTGCACTTCCGCCACGGTTTGTACGAAACAAAGGGTAGCGGCAAGTCGATTCCGGTAACTATTAACGTTGAAGACAATGTTCCGATGCAGATGGTTGCCAATATTGTCGATATCTGTACACGGATAGGAATTACGAATGTAACGATCGCCGCTAAGGAGATCCCGATCGATTAGAACTGCATCCTGTAACTGGCGGGTCTGTCTAAGTCCAGGAACAGGTTTTTAAACGAGGTAAATGAGGAATGAAAACAAGGAGAATGAATCTAATGCGAAAGCGAATGAGCCGGTTAGCTCTCTTGAGCGCCTTGGCCTGCTTTGGCGTCCTCCTTCTTCCGGCCTGTGGGGGAACCGGAGGAATTGAGGAGGGTTGGCGCCGAACAGTCTTAACCGAAGAAGATTCCGTTGACGGTACGGCTGGAGAGCTGGCTGCTGCCGACTCGACCGATGCCGTCGTCAGTGGCGGAGGCATCGAGGAGGCTGGACAGGAAAAAGATGAGCTCGATCTCAGTGAGCTCGAGTCCCTCGAAGATATCGACGAGGCGGCTGCGAAATCGGCCGAGAAGGCCGAGGTCGCTTCCGAGGATGCCGCTCCCCAGGAAAAAGACGAGCTGGACCTTGAGGATCTGGAAGATCCTCAGGAAAAGCCCGAGGTGGCTGCGCCCGCTCCCGAGAAGCCTGCCGAGCCCGAGGTGGCCGCGCCCGCTCAGGAGAAGCCTGCCGAGCCTGAGGTGGCTGCGCCCGCTCCCGAGAAGCCTGCCGAGCCCGAGGTGGCCGCGCCCGCTCAGGAGAAGCCTGCCGAGCCGGAGGTTGCTGAGCCCGCTCC
>CAUZHA010000083.1:0-20271 GCA_963579555.1 Planctomycetes bacterium UBA1146 | reverse complement strand
TGGGGGCCGTCATCTCAGGCGGCGGCGGGAACGTGGCCCAGGGACCCGGCTCGGTCATCAGCGGCGGCGACCTGAACTCGGCCACCGGCGAGTATTCGACAGTGAGCGGCGGCAACGAGAACAGGGCCAGTGGTACCGCAGCGACCGTCAGCGGCGGAAGCTCGAGGACTGCCGGGGCAGACTCCCAGCACGTGCCCTGAGGCTGCTCACTTCTGTCCTTGCCACCGATCCAGTCAATGAATTAGTCTTTCAAGCTGAGCTATGAAAGTTTCCAGACCGCAAATCAGCGAGGTGAATTCCGCATGAGGGTCCTCTCCAATCCGTACATTCTTCGAGCGCTGCTGGTCACCGCTTTCTGCTTTCTTTCGGACTCCTCCGTTCATGCGGACGTTCGGCTTCCCCGGATCTTCGGCAACCACATGGTTCTGCAACGCGGCATGAAGCTGCCAGTGTGGGGCTGGGGCGGCGCGGGTGAGAGCGTTACGGTCAAGCTGGCCGGCAAGGAGCTCGACATCAAGGTTGACACCACGGTCGATGGGGGTGGCCGATGGAAGCTCGAGCTGCCGGTCCTCGAGGCCGGCGGCCCGTACGTGATGACTGTTCTCGGCAGCAGCACCGTCATCTTCAATAACGTGATGGCCGGGGAGGTCTGGCTCTGCTCCGGACAATCGAACATGGAGGTCTCCATGGCTCCGGGGGCGAGCTGGTGGAAGGGCGTTCTCAACTACAAGAAAGAGCTCGCGGGCGCGGGCAATTCCAAGCTGAGACTCTTCAAGGTCGCCACCACCTGGCAGCGGGGTCCGATCCAGGACGTAAACGGAGCCTGGGCCGTCTCTTCTTCCGCATCGGCCAACGGCTTCTCGGGTACGGGGTTTTTCTTCGGCAGGAAGCTGGTGCAGGAGCTGGGTGTGGCTGTCGGGCTGATCGCGGCCGCGGTGGGAGGCATGCCTATCGAGCAGTTCTCGCCGCATTCGGGGCAGGCCTTCTGGTACAACGGCATGATCGCCCCGGTCATACCGTATGGGATCCGCGGTGCGACCTGGTACCAGGGTGAGACCAATTTCTGGTCGGGGGACCGGGCGAATTATTTCGGTAAGCAGAAGACCTTGATCGATTCCTGGCGCCAGATCTGGGGCCAGGGCGATTTCCCTTTCTACCTGGTCCAGTTGGCCCCCGGGCTGGGGGGCACCCTGCCCCTCTTCTGGGAAGCGCAGGCGCTCACCCTCACGCTCAAGAATACGGGACTCGCCTCGACCAACGACATCGGCGGGGATCTCGCTCCACCCCACGCAAATGGGGACGTCGTTCACCCTCGCAATAAGCGTGGTGTGGGGGAGCGTCTCGCTCTCCTGGCCCTCGCCAAGGATTACGGCCGGAGCGATGTCGTCTACAGGGGCCCGACCTTCAAGTCCATGAAGGTCGAGGAGGGCAAGGTCAGGGTCAGCTTTGACAATGTCGGTTCCGGTTTGAAGTCCCGGGACAAGAAGCCGCTCACCTGGTTCGAGATTGCCGGAGAAGGAAATTATTTCCCCGCCAAGGCGGTGATCGATGGCGATACGGTGCTGGTGTCGAGCAAGGAGGTCTCCCGCCCTTCGATGGTCAGGCTCGGCTGGGATCACATGTCCGACACCAACCTGCAGAACAAGGAGGGCCTGCCGGCCTTCCCCTTTCGGACAGGCAGCAACCCTCCCGCCATTTCCGGCAAGAGACTGTTCTCGACCCTCTCCAGCATCACGCTGGCCTCGACAGAGGGCGCCGGCGCCATACACTACTCCCTGGATGGATCGCCACCCGGCAAGGAGTCACCTCTCTACGCGCATTCCCTCAATGTCGACAAGACGACGACCATACGAGCTCGGTTCTACAGGAGCGATGGAGTGGCGAGCAACGTCGCCGAGGCCACCTTCGTCAAGGCCGAGCCGCAGAAGTACAGGGGGAAAGTTCTCGACCTTGGTGTGGGCTACAAATACTTCGAAACAACCACGCCGTTGGTGGCCTTGCCCAGGATCAGCAGCCTCAAGTCTCCAGTCAAGACAGGCATCTCTGAGGATTTCACCCTGGGTGTGGCGAACAGGACGGATGGCTACGTGCTGCTCTTTACCGGGTATCTCGATGTCAAGGAGACCGGCGTCTATACCTTTGAGACCACCAGTGATGACGGCAGCGCCTTGTACGTGGATAAGAAGCTGGTGGTCAACAACAACGGGATCCATCCGCCCGTGAAGAAGACAGGCAAGATCAAGCTTCGCAAGGGATGGCGAAAGGTCAACGTGCTGTATTTCGAGGGCGCCGGCGGCGAAGCCCTGAGTGTCAAGTACAGCGGACCGAACACTCCCCTCCAGTCGCTTCCCTGCTGGTGTGAACAGGAAGTGGGCGAGAAATAGGCGTCGAGAGCCTCTCCCTGCGTCGGGAAGGTTTTCAAACAAGTTGTGCAAAAACTGAAATCCCGCCTTAATAATTGGTGGCAGGTACAGTTTTTCTATGGGGCACGGAGGGGCAGTTATGTTGAGAGGGTTGGAGTTTCGTATTCCTGCCGGTATAGCCGGCCTGGTTCTGTTGATGGTGTCGCCGGGCTTGTTTTCCCAGCCTCTGAATGATGTTTGCATCGAAGCGGAGCTGGTCCAGTTCGGCGATGGGTTCGTGGCTACGGTGCTGGGGAGCACTGCCGAGGGCGCGACCCAGGATCCCGAGACTGGCGCGTGCGGCGGAAGCAACGCACCCGGGGTCTGGTTCCGGCTTGCCGGAGATGGGCGGAGGTTGCGTGCCGAGACGTGCGGAAGCGCCTACGATACACGCCTCAGTCTTTTTGAGGGGGATTGCGGTGAGCTCATCTGCGTCGACAGCAACGATGATGCCTGCGGCCTGCAGAGCATGGTCGAATGGCCCTCGATGGAAGGGGTCGACTACCTCGTCCTGGTCCACGGATTCAGCAGCAGCACAGGCGACTTTACCCTTCTTTTCACTTCCCGGGGGATTCCCGAACCGGGAGATGACGATGCCGATGGGGTTTTTGATGAGGATGACAATTGCCCGGCATTTCCGAACCCGGACCAGCTGGATATCGATGGAGACGGTGTTGGGGATGCCTGCTCTGACCCGAACGTCATTGAGCAGGACCTGGATGGAGATGGGGTTCCGGATGGGGAAGACAATTGCGTGGCCGTTCCAAACGGGTTCCAGGAGGATCTCGATGGCGATGGGCTTGGGGACGCCTGCGATAGCGACGATGGGGCCTGCGCGGAATGCTGGGCAGGCGAGCTGATCTGCGGCAAACCCATGGATGGAAACTTTCCGTTGTCGGGGTGCAATAGAATCTCAGGCCAGAACCTTGATCTCTACAGCCTGGTTGTCGACGGAGGGGATGTCGTGATCCATCTCTCAGGATCCTTTGACACCTTTCTTGAGCTTTACGATGAAAATTGCGAGCTGGTTGGCCGGGATGACGATGGAGGAGATGGGCTTAATTCGATGCTTAACAGGAATCTTCCGGCCGGAACTTACTTTGTCGGAGCCAGCAGCTTCGGCTCCGGGCAGAGCGGCAGCATTTCACTTACCGCCGAATGCGTCAGCGGAATCAGTAATTTCTGCGTAGATTGTGAAGCGAGCGCGCTGAATCCTGGGGAGACCTACGATGGACTTCTTGGCTCGAGCGGCTGCCGTACCCAGCCTTTTGACCAGGCCATGGAGATCTTTTCGCTGGTTGTAGAGGATGAGTTCGAGGGAAGCCTCTCGGTGGTTTCCGCCGATTTCAATCCAAGCCTCTCCTTCTACAATGATTTCTGTGACCTGGTGTCCTTGAACAGTAATTGCTCAAATCCTGGATTCGGGGCCTGCCTGAACGTCAACCTCGGCCCTGGAACCTATACGGTAGGTGTCGCTGCCGAGGACCGTGTCTCTACGGGCAGCTTCCGTCTTGTTGTTTCAGACGCCTGGGACTTCAAAGACTTCTCACGAGGAGATGCGGATGCCAACGGACGAGCGGATATTTCTGACGCGGTACAGATACTGAACTTTCTCTTCCAGGGCGCCGAGCTCCCCAGCTGCCTGGAGGCGGTCGATGTGAACAACGATGCCCGGGTCAATCTCACGGATGGGGTCTACCTGCTTTCCTGGTTATTTGGGGAGGGAGAGGCGCTTGCGCCTCCGGGGCCACCCGGGCAAGGTTCCGGCTGTGGGCCGGACCCTGATGCGCCCGGCAGCCCGGGTGACCTGGGCTGCGACACCTATACGGGATGTGATTAACTCCAGCAGCTCTTTTTCGGTCCCGCTGCAGCGGGAAAGATCGATGGGCGGCGCGGGTTTTCCATGCGGAAGACAGGAGGCGAGCCCGCCGGAAAAAGCGGCATGCCTGGTCTGTCGATCCCTCGAGTGAAGGGCCCCGCGTAGATTTTAACCTGCTGCGGGACGCCTCCAATTTTCCAGGAGACCGGGTCCTATTCGCAGAGTACAGCCTCGCTGGCGCAGCCGAGGTCATCGATGGTGGGGTCTTCTCCGCAGTCCGTTGCCAGATAGCCGGCCGAGGTGGGAGAGGGGGGAGCCGGCGCGCTACCCCCGCTGAACAGCCATCCGAATACGATGATCGCATCGGTGATCTCGATGGCGCCTGTATCGTTGGTGTCAGCCGAATCCATGCAGGCCGGCTCGGCCCCACCGCTGAAGAGGTAGAGCAGCGGGATGACGCCATCGGTAAGGTTGATGCTGCCATCGGAGTTGGCATCGCCGCGGACAAGGCGGGGACCGGCGGGTGCGACGCAGATTTCCGTTTCAGAGCAATCGGAATCGTCGCAGTCGGCGGCTCCATCTCGGTCATCATCGATTCCGTTATCGCAGAGCTCGGCCGGGAGGCAGATGCCGCGATCCATGCAGTCCTCGTCATCGCAGTCCACGTCGCCATCTCCGTCATCGTCCCTGTCGTTGGTGCAATTCTCGGCACCGCCGGACTCGAGGAGGAAGTTGTCGAAGGACACAGACTGGTCGTTCAGGTAGGCCCAGCAGCCTATATGACCGCTCCTGTGGGTGCCGTCCTGGGCCTCGATCAGAAGTTCTCCATCTCCCCATACCTGGATGGTTTCCTCGTCGATGGATATTTGCCATTCAGTGGGAGGATCGGGCAGGTCGCTGGCACCGCTGGCTATGAAGGTGTGCTCGCCGCTGTCGACGCGGAGCAGGCGGAGCCCATGGTCCTCCGGTCTGTCGATCCAGTCGAGCTCGTAGCCGCTGATGCCCGGCTCCCAGCGCTGGGTCGGGATTGTCGCGCAGAACATGATACCGCCATGGCGGCCGACCAAGTCCGCTGGCTGGCTGAGGAACTCCATGTCGAAGAACAGCTCGTAGGTGGAGGGGAATCGCAGGGGAGGATTGCCGGCCCAGGACCAGATCTCGCCGGCACTCGTTCCGTTCAGAGCCCCATTCACGACCTGCCAGTCGCCGGAGTAAACCGTCCATCCTTCAGCCTGGCCATCATCCTGATCGAAGCTCTCCTCATAATTATTCACGACCTCGAAAACGGTCACGGTGCTTTCGGAGAAGTGGGCGTCACCATTGGCGTCGGTGGCGGTGAGGGTCACCACGTAGGTGTCAGGCAGGTCGTAGATGTGCGTGACCTGCTCACCCTCGGCGCCCTGGCCATCGCCGAAATCCCATTCGTAGGATTCGATTCCAGCATCGGAGATGGTGCAGCTCGCATCAAAGTTGACCTCGAGGGGGGCGCCCCCGGAGCGGGGATCCTGCCTGAAACAGACCGATGTTTCGGGTGATTCGACGGCGATGTTGTCGTAGCCGACCAGCTGGCCGTTACTCCAGGCCCAGAGGCCCAGATGACCTCCCCGGTGGAGGTCATCCGCTACCTCAATCAGGAGCTCACCATCGCCCCAGATTTGTATCATTGCCGCCTCGACGATGACCTCCCATTCCAGCGGAGGGTCAGGGAGATTCGCGGCGCCTGTTCCGATCATGGTATGTTGGCCGTTGTCGACCCGGATGAGCCGGAGGCCGTGATCGCTCTCGCGGTCGATCCAGTCGAGCTCGTAGCCGCTGATGCCCGGGTCGTAGCGCTGGGTCGGGATTGTCGCGCAGAACATGATGCCGCCATGACGCCCGATGCCGTCGCCTGGCCTGTTGATGAACTCCATATCAAAACTCAGCTCGTAGATCGGGGGAAACTCTATTGCCGGGCTGCCGAGCCAGGCCCAGGTTTCGCCGGCGCTGGCTCCGGTCAGAACTTCGCCCCGGACCTCCCAGGTTCCTGAATGGACTGTCAGGTCTTCCGCCGGACCGTCCTGTTGGTCAAAGCCCTCTTCAAAACTCTGGGCGCTGAGACCGGTAACGATCAGCGACAAGATGGCTAATGAACCGCTTAAAGTGAAAAAAGATCTTTCGCGCAGCATTGGATCCGTCCTCCATTTGACTGTCATCTTTAACCCTGTTTGACCCACTTCGAGGGGTGTATTATAGGTTCTGGAGGCATAGTGATGAATCGGTAAATGGACTCTGCCGTTATTGATGGAGAGTTCCCGGTAGCCCTCTCATCCTCATAACATACAAATGTCGTCACTGACCCTTTTGTGGCTGATTAGGGGCATATGGTTTCCACGGGTTACGCAATGATGTTCAGACACCGAGACAATCAATCAGCTCAGCATCTGAATGCCGCGGCCATCATCTGCGTCTTCCTCGTTCCAATGGCCTGCCTGGGCGACAGCGTGGTTGTCTTCAACGAGCTCCAGTACCATCCAGCCACTCGCGAGGCTGAGCTTGAATGGGTCGAGCTGCACAACCAGATGGCCGTTGATGTGGATATTTCCGGCTGGTATCTGTCCGATGCGGTCTTCTACCAGTTTCCTGAAGGGACGATCGTTCCAGGCGGAGATTACATCGTTGTGGCTGTCAATCCCGCCGCGCTGGAGCTGCAGGCGGGTATTGCGGGCGCCTTCGGACCCATCGTGGGCCGGTTGGATAATTCAGGCGAGAACCTGGAGCTCCGTGATCACAACGCCAGGCTTATGGACAGTGTCACCTACAGCTCAGGAGATGGCTGGCCTGTTGCCGCGGACGGATCCGGCCTCACTCTCAGCAAGCTTTATCCGGACTGGAGGAGCTCGCGAACCGGGAGCTGGGGAGTCAGCGAGCGAACCGGCGGCACTCCCGGCGCGGTGAATTTTTCTCTGGAACCCGGGGAGGTTCCGGCCGGCGGGGCCTTGCAGGGGTTGGTGTCCTACTGGAATTTCGATGGCGCAGGGGACACGGTGGTTGATTCGGCAGGTTCAAATGATGGGACTCTTGGCTCGGGAGCGAGCAGGACGGCGGGGCTGGTCGGCCAGGGCGCCGTCAGCTTCGACAATACGAGCAACGCCCTGGTAAATGTCGGCAATGGAGTCGGCAACAGCTTCTCCTTCAGCTCGGGGGTCACCATCGAGGCCCTTGTAGTCCCCGGCTGGGGCGGGGCGGAGGGAGACGCTGATACTGTTTTTCGTAAGGAAGATGGCAGGAGGAAAATCCTGCTCAGCTTTCAAAACGATGGGGACGCTGCGGCGCGGGATGTCGACATCGAGCCGGCGCTGCAGCCGGTCCTGTCCTTCGGGATCAACGTCGGCGATGGTTACAGCGAGCTGGACATGCCTCTTGATGGCCAGGGAGGGCGGCCGACCCTGGCTTCATTGAGAGATGGCGCGGCGCATCACATCGCCGCCACCTACCAGGCGGCCAATGGACGGAAGACGATCTATGTAGATGGCCGGAGAGTTTTTTCCGCGAGCATGTCTCCTGGCGATACCATCGCATCAGGGGGGGCGGGGACAGCCTATATCGGCAATATGAGCGGTCGCCGTGAACCCTTCACCGGGACGATCGATGAGCTGGCGGTCTGGGAGCGGGCGCTCGATGAGGATGAGGTGGCTTCGCATTTTTCCCTGGTGTCTTCCGGAGAAAATTATTTCGCCGAGCCCGGCGTAAAGGATCCAGGAGAGATCTCAATCCGTTTCAACGAGACGCTCGTTCTGCCCGGGGAGCCGGGGCGGCTGGAGGTCTTCAACCGGGGGGCCAGGCTTGCCCTGGAGGGCTATGTCCTCTCGAGCCACGGGGCGGAGTCGGGGGAATATGTTCTGCCGGCCATCGAGCTTGGCCCGGGAGAATACCGCGTATTTGAAGAGGCCGAGCTTGGATTCCCGCTGGTGGCTTCCAACCGCCTTTTTCTTTTCGCTCCCTGTCGCTGCGTGGTCGCGGACGCTATTCGCCTTGGGGGAGGACATCGTGGACGCCTGCCGGGAGAATCTGCAGGCTGGGGTTCGCCGTCAATCGCCAGCTTCGGAACCGCTAATGAATTCAATCTCAATGACCGGGTCGTCATCAACGAGATCTATTACAACCCCGTCTCCGAGCCGGTTTCGGCTGGGGACCCGGTAGTTGGCGAGGTCGTTGTTCCTATCGGTCAGACCTGGAGATACGACGCCTCAGGTGAGGGTCTTGATTCGCAGTGGAAGACACCGGGCTATAACGACGAGGCCTGGGAGACCGGCGGAGCCCTCCTCTATCACGAGAACGGATCCTTGCCGGCCGAAAAGGTTACGGAGATCCCGCTGGGGGCGACAACCTATTACTTCCGGTCGGAGTTCAACCTCGATGCCGACCCCCTGGGAGTTGAGCTCTATCTTCGCACCGTCATCGACGATGGAGCGGTTGTTTACCTCAACGGGGAGGAGGTGCTTCGCCTGCGAATTCCGGCTGGAGAGGTCGCCCCAGGCACCTTCGCGAGCGCGTCGGTTTCCAACGCAGATTTTGAGGGCCCCTTTCCCGTTTCCCCAGGACCGCTTCGGAGGGGAATCAACGTGCTCGCGGTAGAGGTTCATCAGAGGGCCTCCGGGTCGAGCGATGTGGTCTTCGGGCTGGAGGCCAGCGTCCTGGACGTTCTTCCCGCAGGTGGCGGTGACAAGCCCGGGGCATCTCGTGAGAAATGGATCGAGCTGTACAATAGGGGGACCGACCCGGTCTCGCTTGCCGGCTGGCGGTTGACCTCCGGGATTCGTTATGAATTCGACGCAGGTGAAACGATAGGTCCGGGTGAATACCTGGTGGTAGCGGCTGATCGCGAATATCTCCGGCCAAAGATGCCGCAGGCCAGGATCCTCGGTAATTTTGAAGGGAAGCTGTCCGGGCGAAGTGATCGTCTCGTGCTCGAGGACCAGCTTGGGAACCCGGCGGATGAGGTCAGGTATTACGATGACAGGCCCTGGCCGGTGTACGCGGATGGAGGAGGCTCCTCGATCGAGCTTATCGACCCCGATGCGGACAACGACAACCCGGCCTCCTGGGCCGATAGCGATGAGGGAGCCCGGGCGCAGTGGGGGAGCTACAGCTACAGGGAGACGGCGCGTGCGAATGTGGGGCCCACGCGTTGGAGAGAGTTCTGCCTGGGCCTGCTGGGTGCCGGGGAGGTCCTGGTTGATGACCTCAGCGTCATCGAGGACCCGGGCGGCGGCGGCAGGCAGCTTGTCGCCAATGGCAATTTTGAATCCGGCGATTCCGGCTGGCGCTTGCTCGGCAACCATGGGCACAGCGAGGTGGTGGACGATCCCGACAATCCGGGCAACAGGGTTCTCCGCCTGGTTGCAACGGGGGCGACCGAGCATATGCACAATCATGCCGAGTCGACCCTCGCCGGTGGAGCGAGCGTGACCAATGGCCGGCTCTATGAAATCAGCTTCCGCGCAAAATGGCTCGGAGGCTCGAACCAGGTGCACACCAGGCTCTATTTCAACAGATGTCCCAGGACCATACTGGTCGAGCGGCCGGAAGGCTCGGGCACTCCCGGCGCGCGCAATAGCCGGGCTTCGCCTAACCTGGGGCCCACCTTCAGCGGCCTTCGGCATCAGCCGGTCACTCCCGGCCCGGGGGAATCCGTCCAGGTCTCCACCTTCATTGAAGATCCAGATGGAGTTGGCGAGGCGACCCTTCGCTACTCGGTCGAGGGGGGCGCCTGGCGGGAGATCGGCATGAGATCCAGTGCCGGCGGCCTGTACCAGGGGACGATTCCGGGGCAGCCGGCGGCTCGAACCGTCCAATTCTATGTTGAGGCGGAGGACAGCCTTGCCGCCGCCGCGCCCTGGCCGGCTGGGGGCGTTGATTCCAGGGCTCTCTATCGTACCCGCGATGGCCAGGCTCGCCTGGGCGAGCTTCACAACATCAGGATCATCATGACAGGTGATGACAGCAGCCTGCTCTACCGGACGACCAACGTCATGTCCAATGACCTCGTCGGCGCCACCGTTGTCTACAACGAGAGGGAGGCCTTCTATGATGCGGGGGTGCGCCTCAGGGGCAGCGAGCGTGGACGGCCCACCTCCAATAGGGTGAGCTTCAATATCCGCTTTCCGGCGGATCATCTTTTTCGCGGGGTTCATCGCAGTGTTGGAATCGATCGCTCCGGGGGGTGGTCCGGACTGGTTCCAGCCCAATCCCAGGACGAGATCCTCATCAAGCACTTCGCCCAGTACGCGGGCGGGATCCCCAGCATGTACGATGATCTTTGCCGGGTGATCGCTCCGAGAGCCCAGCACACCAGCAGTGCTCTTCTGATGATGGCCAAGTTCGGCAATGTGTATCTCGATTCAACGTTCGAAAACGGAAGCGATGGAACCAATTTCAAGCTGGAGCTTATCTACCATCCCACCACGGCCAATGCCCAGGGCTATAAGAACCCTCAACCGGACGGGGTTATCGGCAGCGATTTCCGTGATCTTGGGGACAGCAAGGAGCCCTATCGGTGGAACTTCCTCATCAAGAGCAACCGCGACCGGGATGACTACAGCAAGCTCATCGCGCTCTGCAAGGCCTTCAGCTCTTCAACTTCCCAGCTGGATGCGGCAACCCGGGCGGTCATGGACGTTGACCAGTGGATGAGGACCATGGCGGTTTACGCCCTGGGGGGTGTCAATGATGCCTACAGCTACGGCAATAACCATAACTTGATGGTCCATGCCCGCCCTGGAGATGGGAAGGTGCTGGCGATGCTATGGGATGCAGATTTTGCATTTACCCGTTCGGCGACTTCCGGGCTGTGGGGGGACCAGGGGCTGAGGCGCATCATAGAGATTCCGGCCAACACCAGGAGATATTACGGTCATCTCGATGACATCATCGACAAATCCTACAATCGTGACTATATGCGTCATTGGACCGATCACTACGGCAGCATGACCGGCAGGAATTTCAGCGGGATTCTGAATTATATCCAGCAGCGATCGAGCTATGTGCGGGGGCGGCTGCCCTCGCCGGTCAATTTCAGGATTACGACCAATGGGGGAAGTGACCTTACGATCAATTCCCTCTCGGTGACGCTTGAGGGAGATGGGGGCATCGATGTCCAGGATATCGTGGTCGATGGGCAGGAAGCTCCCCTCGCCGCATCCTGGAGCAGCCTCTCGCGCTGGGAGCTCACCGTTCCTGTCTCGCCCGGAGAAAACGAGATGACCCTTCTCGGATTGGCCACCGACAACGAGGTCTCCGCCACCGACTCGATAACCATCACATCGACAGCATCCTTTCCTGTCCCGACCCTTAATTTTGTGAGCATCCCCGAGGCGGCTGGCGGTGAAGACGTCCTGGTTGGCGGGAGTGGTTTTTATCCGGGGCTGGAGATCTTTTTTGGAGGCGTGCCCTCTCCCCGCGTCGTCCTTGAGCAGGCGGGAAGCGTCGGCAGGGCGCTGGCCGAGATTCCCCTGGGGGTTGAAGGCGAAGCCCCGATCACCGCCCGCAACACTGGGACCGCGCTGTCGGCCGCGCTCCCCTTTATTGTCAGCCAGCCAGGAGGGCGTTTTCTTCGCGGCGATTTCAATATGGATGGCCAGGTGGACATCAGCGACGCCGTCGCGTTGCTGCAGCATCTCTATCTCGGCAATCCCGGAACCTGCCTCGATGCGGGTGATGTGAACAATAACGAGGTTCTCGACATCACCGATGCGATCAGGATCCTGGCTTTCCTCTTTCAGCAGGGGCAGGCTCCCGCGGGCCCCTTTCCGAAGGCCGGAGTGGACCCCGATGGGGGAGAGGGTCTGGGGTGCGAATCCGGGGCCGGGTAGTCCCTGGGGTGGAGCACAGGTAGGCGGGCCTTGTGGTTCTGAACGGTCTCCTGTTACCGTAGCTGGCTGGAAACCAGAACGAACCATGCCGCGGATTTCTTCCCTGGCAAAGGGGCCTTCGGCGGAGAACTAGGCTCCAGGTTCATTCATGTGGGCGTCCTTCCCGGGTTTCTTTCAAGTGAAGAGCCCTAATTTGTCAAAGTTGCCGCCAAGCAGTTTTTTCGAGTCGATCCGAAAGAGCTCCTCGAGCAGGGTGGCGTAGACTCGGCGAAAATCGATGGTGAATCGAAGGTCGCCGCGGTCCAGGTTCGTGAGGTCGGGGTTGGGGCCGCGCAGGCAACCCTTGATCTTTCCTGAGAGCAGGAACATCGGGGCAGCGCAGCCATGATCGGTTCCGAGGCTGGCGTTTTCCTTTACCCGGCGTCCGAATTCGGAGAACACCATGACCGTGACGCGTTCGGCCACGCCGGTTTTTTCCACGTGGCGATAGAAAGCCGTCAGGGCTCCGGAGAGATCTCCGAGCAGGCTGGTGTGGGCGTTGCTCTGGCGGGCGTGGGTGTCGTAGCCGCGCTGGCCGAGGTAAAGGATCCGGGCGGGGTAGCCTCCGGAGACCATCTGGCCGGCGAGCTTCATTTGGCGGCCGAGCTCCGAGTCGGGATATTCGACGGGGGGGGGCTCCTGGCTGACCTTCAGGATCTGGTCGAGGGTATCGAGGGTCTCGTTGGCGAGGCCCCTGATATATCCGGGCCCCCTGGTCCGCGGCTCGGCGTTGACCGCGCGCATGATTTTTTTCAGCCTGGCGCCCTTGCTGCCTGAGAGCAGCTCGATGAAATCCAGGTTCTGGATGCTCGCCACGTGACGCTCTCCGTTGAAGGCCAGGGGGAGGGATTCGCTTCCAATGTGGATCCCGCTCAACGCGGCAGGTTTTTGTTCGAGGGCCTTTCCCAGCCAGCCTTTTTCCTCTCCTGCGATGGAGGGGTTGGCGGTGTGCCAGATATCCATGCTTCGAAAATGGCTGCGGTCGGGACCGGGGTAGCCTGCTCCCTGGATGATGGCGAGATGGCCTTCTTTGTGGAGCTCCTGAAGCCCTGCCAACGAGGGGTGCAGGCCCATTTCGCTGGAGCCTTCAAGCCTGAGGACGCGGGCCTTGGGAATCGCCAGGGCAGGTCGGCTGCGATAGTAGCTGTCGTCTTCGAAAGGAATGACGGTGTTGAGACCGTCATTGCCCCCGGTGAGCTGGACCACGACCAGCCGCTGGTTCCCTGCCGCCCCGGCGGCTTTTTCGGCGGCCTCGAGAAGGAGGGCCGGGGCGAGGGTCAATCCGGGCCCCGAAAGCTTCAGGAAGTCTCTTCGTGTGAATATCATTACTGATTCTGTGGGGTCGGTTGTCTCGAAATCTTCTGAAAAGTATAACCTTCAGGCAGGGGAGCCGGCATCAAATGTACTGGTGTTCGGGCAGCTCGACTATGGCCGTGACCATCAGCTTCAGGTCGCCGCCGGCTTCCTCAAGGATTACCTTTCGAATTTTTTCATCGAGGCCTCCCGGGAAGAAGAGCTTGAAGAGCCTGTTCGGTCCTTCTTTTCTCAGTTTACCCCAGGGGACCCGGAAGGAGTTTTCATCTGCGCCGCCCAGCATGCTGGCGAACCTGTAGCGAGAGAGCAGGGTGTTGGAGTTGAGCCAGGATTTTCCCTTCTGCCAGCCCTTCACGCTTGGCGGCCGGAGGAGGTCCATTCCCATCCGGGACATTTCCTCCGGCAAGTGGGCCGCTCCGGCGGTAGCACCCAGATTTCGCAGAGTTCCGATGGCAAAGTCAGCCGGCGAGGAAAGGATGGCTCTCCTTGCCGGAGCTGAGTAAAACTCCCTGGAGGACAGCATCTGCCCGACCAGGGGGGAGAGGCTGTGAAGGTTGGCATGGTAGAGCTCGCCAAGGGCCTTGCGCAGCTCTCCGTCAACAGGGGTTCCGACGTAATAGTTGAAGAGCTTCTCGGCGATGAATTCACCGCAGGCTTGTTTTTCAAGGCAGGCGAGGAGGACGTCCGTGCCGTCAAAGTTCCCGGTTGTCCCGAAGATGGTTTTGCTGCCGGTGTCGTGGGCCCGCTTGTTGAACCAGAATTTCCTGTCCTTCACGTGCCAGCCGGTAAAGGCCCTGGCCGCCTCCTTGATATCTTCTTCGGTGTAGTTGCCGACCCCCAGGCTGAACAGCTCCATCAGCTCGCGGGCAAAGTTTTCGTTGGGCTTGCCCTTGCGATTGGAGTTCCCATCCAGCCAGATCAAGATGGCCGGATCCCTGGCGATGGACTGGAGGAGCGCGTGAAAGTGTCCCGCGCCCTGGCGAATGAAGAGCTGCACCTGGTCCATCATCAGCCGCGCATCCTTGACCTTTGTGTCGCTCGTGGCGAAGTGGTCGTGCCAGAACAGCGCCAGCTTGTCGCGGGCGGGGCAGTTGCCGCGGAGCATCCTGTGGGTCCACCAGGTCTGGACGGCCTCGGTGCTGCCGATCCTGCGCTGGCTGTCGGCGACCGCCTCCATCTCCGGGGTTTCATCGAGCTCTTCAAGAAGCGCCCCCGGGGCAGCGCGGGGGCCGAGCTCCAGGATCTTTTCCACAAGCTCGCGGGGGGCGCCAAAGGCCTGGCGCCTTGCGAGATGGGCTGCCGCCGCATAATCCCAGGGGCCATCCTTTCCGGGCCGGAAGGGCTCGAGCCTTTCTCGGGCTGTGAGGTTGGCGCTCACGGTCAGTTCGAAGGCTCTACGATGGTGTTTCCTGTGATGAGCCCAATCCCCAGCTTCATGTGGATGGCTTCCTCTTCCCGGAAGCTCTCAAATTCGAGGTCTCTGATATACGAGAGAGCCGTCCGGATGACTGAGAGCTCGTTCTTCGCTTCGTCCAGGCCGATGCCCTTGTCAATCACCTGCTGGGCGGCAAGGAAGTTGAGATTGTTTCCAAGGATGGAGTTCAAGGCCCTGCCATCGATGTAGAGGCGATCCCTGGCATAGGCCTGGACTGAAGTCTTCCCCGCAGGCCTGATCTTTTCCGATTCCTCGACCAGGAGCTTGACGATATCGAAGGTGGATCCGAGGATGACCTTATTGCGGGTGACGGCCAGGCTGGGAGAAAAATTGTATTCGATCCCGGGAGCCTTGGCGTTCCCAGGCAGGCCGAGATCGACCTTGTAGCAATCCACCTCGCCGACCTTCTCCGGCCGAACGAGCATGCTGGGAGCGTTGGAGTCCTGCTGCATCCGGGTGATGTTGATGATGCTGACCAGGCTGTTGAAGGCGACGATAAACGGGCGGCCGAATTTCTTGGCATCGTTTAATTCCACGATGAGCGCGCCGCCCGGAATCAGCGGGCTGGGGGATGACCCGTTCCTGGCTTTCGGTGGGTTCTTGAAAATCAGGGAGATGGTCTTGCCAAGCTGCGAAAGGACCTCGTCCTGGAAATTCAAGCCGCCAAAAAACATGGACAGGGCCGCAGAGGCCTGGGCAAGGCTGCCGGCTGCCTGGGCATCGAGGAACGCCGCGCTGTTTTCCCACCAGCCGTGGATATTTCTCGACAGCCTGATCGAGCCTAGCAGCCCGCGTTTCTGCAGATTTGAATGAAACTCGCCCGGGGTTGTCCTGGGAAAAAACGGATCATATTTTTCTGCGATTCCACTGTCGTCGGAATGGAGCGTGAGGCCCAGGCTGATGCCCGACCAGCTGGTGTCAAGGGAGGCGCTCATCAGCTTGCAGTCGCGTAAGGCTCCGGAGATGCCGCTGAGCAGGAAGCTCAGGGCGGGGTTGTCGAGCTTCCGGCCGAACTGGCCGGCCAGGACAGGAATGAAAGTGGGTCGAAGAGAAGCCCTGATGAGGTAATCTTTTTTGTCGGAGAGATGCGAGAAGGGGGGCGACGCTCCGGCTGACTTCTCCGTCCTTCCGTAGGCCAGGTCGATCGCTTCCTCCAGGATCTTTTTTGAGTTTGCGAGGGCTAGGATCTCCCCCATCTCGGCAAACCAGATGTTTCCAGCTTGTTCTATGGCTTGTCCTTCGTGGTCCAGCTTGCGGGTCTCAAAGGGCGAACCGGTGGCGGCCTCCATGGCTGCAGCGAAGGCCTTGCGTCCTCTCGCTATGGCCGCGGGGTTTTTTATCCGGGTAAGCAACAAGGCTTCCTGGCCGGCGGTGAAGGAGAGCCTGGACGCGAGTAGAAATTCTTTTCCGAGCAGCCCATCAAAGAGCTCCAGGGGCTTTTGCCCCGTAGCCTGCTCGATGTTATCGAGGTTATCTATGAGCTTCGAATAGTCTTCGCCCTGGCGGTAGGCTTTACCCAGGCTTGAATCGAGGAGGCGCTTCAGCCGGGCTGAGCTGAGAAAACTCCTCAGGCGTGGGCCGGTCATTTTCGCTTCCGCATAGCCTATGACGCTGGCCGGCGTCCAGTCGGCAAGCCTGGCGCATTCCTGGAGCTCCTCGCTTTTGAGGATGCCCTGGATAATAAAAAAAGAAATGAAGGCGAGGGCCATGGAGCGGCGGGTTGAATGAGGGTGCATGGTTTTTTCCGGCTTACAGTGCTTGGTCACGAAAGAGCACACTTAAAGTTATAAAAATTAGATGGGGTTGGGCTATTTGTTATTTGTAGCGATTTGTCGCTGCGCTTCTGCTTTCAGGGGAGCGTAGAGAGTCGGTTAAAAGGAGGAATTCCGGATAGGTTTTGGTACGACCCGAGAAAACACCTGAATGCGTAACTCCTGAATTCAGCCGATAATAAAACTATTTAGAAAAGAACTTGAGGCTTGAATTTCGGGCTCTATAATTCGGCCTTCTGCTTCTTTGAACGCTGCAGAGACATTGTAGTGAAATACGGCTCAATTTACCCGGTTCGTGTGAACCATTAGGGATGATTGGTCGATATCAAAGAAAGCTCGGGGCGTACGTGGCCTGGGGGGCCTTTATGGACCTCACAACTGGTGAGGTAAGTGATTTTGGTTAATTCCTTTAAGTAGTGTTTTCAGATAGTTATGAGCGTTTCACTGGCAGGTAAAAAAGTCATGGCCCAACGAATCCGGAATATCGGCATCGTGGCCCACATCGACAGCGGCAAGACGACCATCACCGAGCGCATGCTCAAGGTATGCGGCAAGATCCACAAGCTCGGCGAGGTCCATGATGGCGAGGCCACCATGGACTTCATGAAGGAAGAGAAGGAGCGCGGCATCACGATCGGCTCAGCCGCGACCTACTTTGAGTGGGATCGCTATGAATTCAACCTGATCGATACGCCAGGACACGTTGATTTTACCGCTGAGGTTGAGCGCTCCTGTCGAGTCCTCGATGGAGCTATCCTGGCGATCGACTCGGTGGCCGGCGCGCAGGCCCAGAGCGAGACTGTTAACCGCCAGTTGAATAAATACGGCGTTCCGCGCCTAGCCTTCATCAACAAGATGGACCGTGTCGGGGCTGATTTCGAAAAGGCTGTCGAATCCCTGAAGAAAAATCTCGGCCTTGCCGTTATTCCGATCCAGATTCCAATTGGCGAGGGGCAGGACTTCAGGGGGCTTGTGGACCTGGTAGCCATGGAGCAGGTCAACTTCCCTGAGGATTCCGATGATCCCGCAGAATTTGAACGCGGCCCTATTGAGCCGGAGGTGCTGGAGCTTGCCGAAACCATGCGGATGGGGCTGCTCGATGTGTTGAGTCTCCATTGCGATGAACTTACAGAAATTCTACTCGAGGGCGAAGAACCTGATGCCGAGCTCGTGCGCAAGGCGCTCAGGGAGATGACGATTGAAGGCGCAATCGTTCCTGTGTTGCTTGGTTCCGCCCTTCATAACAGGGGGGTTCCCGCCCTGCTGGACGCTTCCGTAGACTATCTTCCCAACCCGCTCGACAAGGGCGCAGTTGAAGGCTTTGCGCCTTCCGGGGAAGAGAGGATTGCGTTTGCTCCCCAGGCCGAGGAGCCGCTGGGGGCTCTTGTTTTCAAGACAGTGCACTATTCGACTGGCGACCTGACCTTTATCCGGGTCTTCTCAGGAACCCTGTACGCCGGCAAGGCCGCCTTCAATTCCCGCCTGCGGAAGCATGAACGGGTTGGCCAGATCTACCGGATTCATGCGGGATCGAGGGAGTCCATCGAGTGCGCGGTCGCGGGCCAGATCGTTGCCTGCGTTGGCCTCAAAAAGAGTGCCACCGGGGACACTCTCTGCGCCAAGGACAACCAGATCACCTACGGGTCGACAACCTTCGCCAATCCCGTTATATCGATGGCTGTCGAGCCCTCAACCAATGCTGACAGGGATCGCCTGGGCGAGGTCCTGGGAATCATTTCCCGTGAGGATCCAACCTTCCGAGTGAATACCGATGAGGAAACCGGCCAGACCATCATGTCGGGCATGGGAGAGCTCCATCTCGAGGTGGTCGTCCACCGTCTTCGGGATGATTTCCGTCTTCAGGTTATTACAGGCAAGCCGCGCGTGTCTTACCGGCAGACCCTCAACCGCGGGGCGACCATCCGTTGTCGCCATATCAAGCAGACTGGAGGGTCAGGTCAGTTTGCCGTTGCGGAGATCAAGTTCGAATCCATCGCGGGTGAAGAATTCGAGTTTGAAGATACGATCAAGGGCGGCTCGATTACCGCCGAGTTCCTCAAGTCCATCAGGAAGGGCATCGAGGACTACTGCATCTCCGGGGGCAAGAGAGCCGCCAAGATCCAGGGGATCAGGGCCACTGTCGTTGACGGCAAGATGCACGATGTCGATTCCAGCCAGCTCGCTTTCTATGCCTGCGGCGTCAAGGCCGTGAGAATGGCCGAGGAGCAATGCGGCCTGACCCTGCTTGAGCCGGTGATGCGAGTTGTTGTTACCACCCCTGATGATTATCTCGGATCCGTCATTGGCGACCTGAATTCGCGCGCTGGCGTGATTATCCAGATTGGCGATGAGGGCCAGGATAAGCAGGTTACCGCTCGGGTGCCTCTGCGGAATCTTCCCGCTTATGCCACCGGGCTTCGCAGCATCACCAGCGGCAGGGGTAACTACAGCATGGAGCCTGACGGCTACCAGGTCGTTCCTGAAGATGTCGCGACCGCGCTCGGCGGCGAAGGCGAAAGCCGCTGATCCGAAGAAGCCGGGTTAATCGCAAACGTGCGTGGGCGTCTCACAACCCAGGCTGTCCTCGGTAGCATCGATGGCGCAGTCCCCTGCTGGGTAGCCGGGGCTGGATGGTGATGGCGGCGCCGGTGGCGCGCCTCCGGTGAACAGCCAGCTGAAAATGATGATGGCATCGGTGATCTCGATGTTGCCGGTGTCGTTGGCATCGGCTGAATCCATGCAGGCCGGGGGTGCCCCTCCCGAGAATAGAAAAATCAGCGGAAGGACACCATCTGTGAGGTTGATGCTCCCATCGGAGTTGGAGTCGCCTCTCACCATTCGATTCCCGGCGGGTTGCAGGCACTCCTCGAGGGCCGAGCATTGTGGGTCAAGACAGTCAGCCAGGCCGTTTTCATCGTCATCGATGCCGTTGCCGCAGATCTCCGGCGGCGGCGGCGGATTGTCCGTACCGGTTGAGATGTCGCAGAGGGTCGCCTCGAATTCATCTTCCTCGCCAAGGCTCTGGACGGTGGAGGCGATGCCGACATAGGCCTCGGCCTGCAGGTCAAAGGCGGCACGGTAGAGCTCCGTCCAGCTCTCCCGGTCAACAGACCAGGACCCGATGATCTCACCGGCCTCGTATTCCAGGCGAACCCAGGCGTCGCCAACCTCGAAGTTCTCCGAGCTGTTTGTCGTTCGTACGATCCCCGCCTTTTCTTCCCTGCGAAGGAAGGAGTAGCGCAGGCCCCTGAAGCCCGTGTCGGCAAAGAAGATTGCGGCGAAACGCGAGTCGGGGTCCAGGTCCTCGCGGATCATAAGGCCGATCCGTCCGCGTCCGGCCCAAGCGGCCTCTCCGATGCGGGCAATGAGGGGGCCAGATGTGGGGAGCTGCTGGTAGGCGAAGCTGAACTGGTCACTGCGGCTGCGAATGCCGCGTCCGCCGGCCAGCACTCGCAGGCAGCCGTCATCTTCGAGCCGGGCGCCTCCCTGGACTGTCGGGAGAGGATCGCCGATGTTCAGCAGGGTCCAGGGGGCGATGCCATCTGAGCGAAAGGCCGCCTGGACGGTGTTTGTCGCCCGCCCCTGGTCCCCGCTTTCATCTGTAACATCGAGACGGATGGTGTAGATTCCTCGACTCTGA
>CAUZHA010000082.1:0-20280 GCA_963579555.1 Planctomycetes bacterium UBA1146 | reverse complement strand
CTGGTGGTAGAGAGCTCGCCAACTACGGCGTGCCTGGTTCTCTGGCTGCTTGATGAGCTCGAGGTTGCCGTCGAGGATAATATTGCGAGAGCTCTGTGGTTGGCGCTGGCGACGGATACCGGCTGGTTTCGTTTTTCTAACGCCGGCCGACTTGCCTTTCAATGTGCCGAGAGACTTCTCGAGGGCGGACTCGATCCCGAAGAGCTATACGGTCTCATCTACGGATCGAGGAGCGGGGAGAAGACCCGCCTTTGGGGAAGAGTGCTCCTGGAGCACCAGCTCGCCCTTGATGGCCGCCTGGTCTGGAGCGTTATTTCACGGGAGACCCTGGCGGAGGCGGGTGCTGTTCGGGAGGACCTGGATGGGGCTATCGACCTCCTCAAGGGTGTCAAGGGCGTCCATGCCGCAGCCCTGCTGTCGCAGCTGGATGATGGCTCTTTCAAGGTCAGCTTGAGGTCTGTGAAAAGCCTGGATGTCGAGCGGATCGCGCGTGAGCTTGGCGGTGGAGGACATGCCAAGGCCGCGGGCTACAGCGCCATGGGAACCGCGCAGGAGATACTCGATACTCTCAAGGATGTTCTCAACACAGAACTCGACACATAGCTGCCGCTGGGGCCAGGCCTGCCGGCTTTCAGAAAGTTGACTCAAACTCTTCGAGATCTTCGAGATCTTCAGAGTCTTCCAGGTTCTCAAGTCCCTTTGCTAGAACCTGGAAGCGATCCTGATAGAGCCTGTAGCGTGGATCTTCCCTGAGGTTGGCCAGGTCAGGGTCTTTCTTCATGTGATCGAAGTTGTCGTAGCCGAGTTCTAAAGCGCAGTCCAGAGCCATGACAGCATCGTCCATTTCGCCAAGAAGGCTGTGGCTGCAGGCGAGGTTGTAGTAGAAGCAGGGATCCTCCGGATAGAGGTTGATCAGGATCTGGTCGGTTTCGAGTCCCTTGCGGTGCTTCTTCAGGCGGGAGTAGAGGTGTCCCAACGAGACCAGCAGTCCGAGCTCCTTCTTGGTGTAATCCGGAGTGTCCAGGGCCTCCCAGCTGACCTTTTCGAGGGCGATTTCCAGCAGGGACATCTCGAATTCGAGGCAGAGCGAATCGAGACCAAGGATCTCATCCGCCTCCTCGGGCAGGTCAATTTCTTTCCAGGACCATTGGGTTGTGTGCATCTGCTGTTATTCTCGTGCCTTCTGAGGGGATCGAGCTCTTCTGACAAGTTTGATGGGGAAAGCGCCTGGAGTTCCGATGTCCGCAAAAGCGTCCACGGCAGCTAAAGCACTTATACCCTCCTGAAATATTCTACCACCACTGAGAATCACCGCAAGAACCCCTCTTGGCATGTTGGGGGTTCGGCAGGCTTGACTTGCGTCGTAGACGGGCTACTATCGCCAGATGAAATCATTAAGTGGAGTCACGGCAAAGACATGCGTTGGCTACCGGTAGTAAAGACGGAAAACGGTGAGAGCTCCTCGGAAGGATCCCGCGTCGGCGAGGGCTTGCTGACGGAGGGTTCCTGCGATGAACTCGCGGTCAGTCCGGGAAGCGAAATGACCGGCGGGGTACCCCTCGACCGGAGGGTTTATTTCGAGGTCTTCGGCTGTCAGATGAATAAGCTCGATGCAGAGCTGATGCTCGGAGTCCTCAACGAAGATGGCTACGAGCTCACCGATGATCCCCAGGATGCCGGCGTCATTCTCTACAATACCTGCGCGATCCGGGAGCAGGCTGAGAACAGGGTTTTTTCGAAGCTGGGGAATTTGAAGGGATTGAAGAAGAGCCGTCCCGACCTGGTGATCGGGATGCTTGGTTGCGGGGCCCAGAACCATCAGCACGACATCTTTCGCCGCTATCCCCATGTGGGTATCGTCTGCGGGCCGGGTGAATTTCTGCGTCTGCCCCAGCTGATTGACCAGGCCCGGGAGGAGGGGCAGGTTGCAGCCCTGGATCTCGACAAGCCGGTGCGGTTCGCCCGTACGGAGAATCTTGGCCCGCGGCCTCATCATGCTTTTGTGTCGGTGATGCGGGGCTGTGACATGGCCTGCACCTATTGCGTTGTGCCCACCACCCGCGGTGGCGAGGTCAGCCGTCCGGTCAGCGAGATCATCGAGGAGGCCGATGCCCTTGTAGCCTCCGGCGTGAAGGAAATCACGCTTCTCGGGCAAACAGTGAACTCTTACGGTAAGCGCCTGGCTCCCGGCCGAAGGATCGGGCTGCAGCATGTGCTCTGCGGTCTGAATCAGCTGGACGGACTGGAGCGGATTCATTTCATCACATCCCATCCGCGGTTCATGAACCGGGAGCTGGTTGAGGCGATGGGGGAGCTCGACAAGGTGTGCGAATACCTGCACCTGCCGGTACAGTCGGGCTCGGACGATGTCCTGCGGCGTATGCTGAGATCCTATACCATGAAGCACTACCGGAAGGTCATCGATGATTGCCGGCAGCTGGTTCCCGGCATCGCGCTTGCTACGGATACCATCGTCGGCTTCTGTGGTGAGACAGAGGCTGAGTTTGCCGAGACCGTCAAGCTGCTTGAGGAGGTGCGTTTCAACGGCGCCTATATTTTCAAGTATTCCGAACGCCCCGGAACTCCTGCCGCCGAGTTCGCGGATGATGTTCCTGAAGAGGTCAAGCGTGAACGAAACCAGATCCTGCTTGAAATCCAGAGGCGTATCAGCCTCGAGCTCAACAGCGAATCCATCGGCCAGGAAACCGAGGTCCTGGTCGAGGGGGTGAGCAAGAGGGACAAGACGCGTTGGAGCGGCCGCAACCGCAAGCACCAGATTGTCGTTTTTCCGATCCAGGGAGACGAGAATCTGGTCGGCCAGCTCGTCAACGTAAAGGTCAGGGATGTGACATCGGTCGTGCTGGTGGGGGAGCGTCCCGGGGATGAGAGCTGAGTGGCCGTCTCCCGTCCTAAAGCAGAATTCATGGCTGAGGCGCTTGATCTTGCCCTGGGAGGGCTGGAGAGCGTCTCCCCCAATCCTCTCGTCGGGGCTGTCGTTGTGCGCGGAGGGAGGGTCATCGGCCGCGGATTTCATCGCGGGTTTGGTTGTCCCCATGCTGAGAGGGAGGCCCTGGGAGCGGCGGGCAATGCCAGGGGGGCAGATCTCTATGTCACCCTCGAGCCTTGTGCTCACCATGGAAAGACTCCACCCTGTTGCGAAGCTGTCCTGGAGGCGGGAATCAAGAGGGTTTTCTTTTCAGCCGCCGATCCGAATCCCGAGACCCGCGGCAAGGGTCCGCGGCTTCTGCGGAAGGCGGGAGTGGAGGTCCGCGGGGGACTCCTGCGAAAAGAGGCCCTGTCTCAGAACACGCCCTATTTTTTCTGGAGAGATAACGGCAGGCCATGGGTGGTGCTGAAATGGGCCATGAGCCTCGATGGGAAGATAGCTACGGCCGGGGGTGAATCGCAGTGGATCACTGGCGCGAAGGCTCGCTCCAGGGGGCATTCCCTGCGCAGGCGGGTGGACGCGGTGATGGTAGGCACCGAGACGGTCCTGGCGGATGATCCCCTTTTGACTCCAAGGCCAGCCGGAGGCCGGGCCCCCCTCAGGGTGATCCTCGATCGCAGGGGGCGTTTGCCGATGAAGCTCAAGCTCTTGTCCCCTTCCCGGGTAGCGGGCAGGGGGCGGCGTCTCTACGTTAGCGTTCCCGGGGCGAATAGCGCCAGGCGTCTTGGTGAGCTCGAGCGCCGGGGGGTGGAGACTCTCCTGCTGCCATCGACTGCCGCCGGCCTGGACCTCGGCTTGCTGCTGGCCGAGCTGTCGAAGCTGGAGGTGTCCCAATTGCTCGTAGAGGGTGGCGCCAGGCTTTCCGGAGCCTTGCTTCGGGCTGCCCTGGTCCAGGAGATTGCCGCCTTCGTCGCTCCGAAAATCATCGGGGGAGAAGGTGCCCTCTCGCCTGTTGGCGGTGAGGGTTTCAGGAAGTTGGCGGAGTCCCTTTCTCTTTCTGACCTGCGGCACGAGTCGCTTGGAGCAGATCTCTTCCTGAGCGCGAAGATTCGACCTGCCGGACGCTCCAGATGATTCGGTCGTTGCCCTAAGGCCTTGCAGAAAAAATGCTTGTGTGGTTGATTCTGGGGCGGCGGTAGGTTTTTTTGAGACAAGAGACTCGAATTTCACGGTGAGTTTTGTTTTAATAACCGACTTTGAGAGACCATAGGAGCAGGAGGCGAGCCCCTTCGAGGCAGAGGGGGCAGTGGAGATCAGCTCATGATTAAGGTACAGAATATTACCAAAACCTACGGAGCTACGGTCGCCGTAGACGACGTCAGCTTTGAGGTGGGACCGGGTGAGATTCTCGGCTTCCTTGGGCCCAATGGAGCCGGGAAGTCGACGACCCTGAAGATTATAACATCCTATGTGGTAGCGGATTCCGGCAGCGTCTATGTGAATGACATAGAGGCTCTTCACAACCCCATGGAGGTGAGGAAGGCTATTGGCTACCTGCCTGAGAGCACGCCGCTCTATGTGGATATGCAGGTTATTGAGTATCTCGAGTTTGTCACCCGGGTCCGACAGATGTCGGGAGTCGAGGCCAGGTCTGCGATCGACCGGGTCGTTGAGATGGTCGGCTTGCGCCGCATGCTGCGCAAGAATATCGGGCATCTCTCCAAGGGCTACAAGCAGCGGGTCGGTATAGCCCAGGCGCTTGTACATGATCCCGGAATCCTGATCATGGACGAGCCGACCAGTGGTCTCGATCCGCACCAGATTATCGAGATCCGAGAGCTGATCAGGACCCTCGGAAAGGAGAAGTTGATCATTCTCTCCAGTCACATTCTCCAGGAGATCTCGGCCATTGGAACTCGCATCATGATTATCAAGGATGGACAGATCGTGGCGGATGACACTCCGCAGAACATGCAGCGCTCGCTCGGCGACAAGACCGGCTTCCGGGCCAGGGTCCAGGGGCCCGCGGAAGAAGTCGCTGCCGCCCTGAAAGGGCTCGATGGAGTCAATTCCGTTGAGGTCACCGCCGGCGGTGGCGCTGATACAGAGTTCCGGCTGCT
Source organism: Planctomycetes bacterium UBA1146 (assembly GCA_963579555.1). Taxonomy (GTDB): domain Bacteria; phylum Planctomycetota; class UBA8108; order UBA8108; family UBA8108; genus UBA8108. The sequence goes on along the minus strand of CAUZHA010000082.1, from coordinate 15,273 downwards.
TACCAGCGCGGGGGAGGATATCGGTTCCAGGGTTTTCAAGGCCGTCGCCGGAAAAGGCTGGGAGCTTTCCGCCTTGGCGCCGGATGAACACAGCCTCGAGGACGTATATCTCGAGTTGACTAAGGACGCCGTCTCCACAGGCGCTGGCGGTAATGGAGCCGCCGCTCGGCTCCCGGAACCTGCCACCGAAGAGCCAGGGGCTGCTGCCGTGGTGCAGGAGACAGACAAGGAAGAGTCTGGAGAAGACGCCCCGGCTCAAGAGCAAGAGGAAGCCTGAGAACCATGCGAAACATCCTGACAATCTCCCGCCGCGAGGTGTCGGCCTACTTCAACTCGCCGATCGCCTATATTTTCATGATCCTGTTTATCTTCATCCTCTCGTTCCTCTTCTTCGTTTTCTTTCCCTTCTTTTCCCAGACCAATCCGGATCTCAGGAACTTTTTTTTCTGGTTCCCCTGGGTTCTGTCGATCTTCATTCCGGCGGTCACTATGCGCCTGTGGAGCGAGGAGAGGCGCTCGGGAACGATTGAGCTGCTGCTGACCTGGCCGCTGCAGGGGTGGGAGGTTGTTGTCGGTAAATACCTGGCCGGTCTGTTCGTTCTCGCGATCAGCCTCACCCTGACTCTTGTCGTGCCAATGAGCCTCAGCTTGGTGACCTCGTTAGATTGGGGGGTCGTCTTTACTTCTTACTTGGGGGCGCTGCTGATTTCGAGCGTCTATATCGCCCTGGGGGCCTGGGCCTCCACGCTGACGAACAACCAGATTGTTTCTCTGCTGATCGCCATCGCTTTCTCACTCGTGATGGTCGGGATCGGCTATCCGCCGGTGGTGAAATTTCTCAACGTCCTTCCGGGACTCGGCAACTTCATTGGCTGGTTCGGGACGGACTCTCATTTCCGCGAGTTTTCAAAAGGACTTATCAATCCCGTCGGACTGATCTACGGCTTCAGTCTTACGGTTTTCTTCCTGGTGCTGAACAACCTGTTCGTTGAAGGCAGGAAGTTCTAAGGAGGAGGTTAAATATGGCTGACAGCAGACAATATCGAAAAAAATACTATATCAACAGCGGTATCAGTCTCGTTCTCCTGCTCGCGGTTCTGTCTATGTTGAGCATGACCGCAGACGAGACCAGCGGCCTCAAGATGGATTTTACCAAGGATGGTCTCTACACGATCTCCGACGCGACGAAGGACATCTTCGGGCAGCTCGGAGACAAGGTGAAGATCACCTATTACTGCAGTGAAGAGCTGCCGAGCTTTCTTGCTACCATCGTCAGGGATACCGAGGACCAGTTCGAGGAGCTGAGGAAGATCTCGGGCGGGAAGCTGCGGTTTGAGATTGTCAATCCCGATGACCTCGCTGATGAAGCCGCGGCCGCGGCTACTGATGCGTACATGGCCGACTACGATAAAGAGAACTACGAAGCGCTGGAGGAACCGGAGCCGCCCATGGATATCCAGGCGATGATGGCCGGTCGCCAGCGCGAGAGTCCTGAGAATATCAGGAAGAGGCGCCAGACGAGGGCCAAGGAGCGAGCCGGCGCCACCAAGAAGAGCGAGGATGAGGCGTATCGGGAGATCCTCCTGGCCGAGTTCAAGCAGAGGGAGCTTCGCTCCCTTGCCGAGGTGGGCGTCAATCCCTACATCGTTCCTGACCGGACGGCCAACTCGGTGAAGCAATTGCGAGTCTACAGCTCGATCAAGATCTCCTATCTTGACCGCCCGGCGGAGGTCATTCCTTTTCACAGCTCTCTTGAGAGCCTCGAATACGAGCTGGCCTATCGGATCGTCAAGGTTACACAGGCCCAGAAGCCGGTTGTCGCCTTCTTCGATGCCCGTAAGCCTCCCGCTCCGCCGGTAAACCCGGCCCGGCCGGCTCCTCCGCCTCCTTCTGAATACGCCGCGGTGATTAATTTTCTCCAGGAGCTGGTTGACGTAAGGCAGCTCTCTCTCAAGGAGGGTGATTCCCTTGATGAGCTCGTCAAGAACATCAAGGGTGAGGCCGAACGGAAACGGAAGGAAGAGCTCGGAGAAGAGCCTTCCGGAGAGGTAACCCTGGAGGAAAGTGATTACGCCAGCTCTATCAAATGCCTCGTGGTCGCGCAGCCTGACGCGCTTGAGGACCGCCAGGTCTACGAGATCAACAGGGCTGTATCGATGGGTATCCCCACGGTATTTCTCGTCTCGCCATACACCATCGACATCTCCCAGCAGACCGGCTTGCCGCGGGGAATTCCCATTACGATTCTCAACAGCGGCCTGGAGGATCTCTTCAAATCCTGGGGCGTGAGCCTTGGCGATGAGATGCTGGCGTCTAATAATTCGGGAGCGATCATGCTCCCGCGCAGGGTGCTTGGTAACCTGACGGCGATGATGCCGACGCCCGTTTCATTCGTGGTGTCTCCCAGCGGCGAGAGCATCAACACAGAATCGAGCCTCACAAACAGGATTCCCGGGCTGGCCCTTCCCGCAACGGCCGGCTTGAAGGTCAGCAAGGTGGAGGGGATCGAGTACGAAGAGCTGGCCAATTGCGGCGAACAGTCCTGGTCGGTCAAGATCGATCCCCTGGAAGGAATGAACAACCCCTTCAACCGCGGCCGCCCAAGCGGCCCCACCATTTCGGCTTACCAGCAGAAGCTGATGGGGAACAAGAACCCCGAGGAATTTAACGATTTTGTCAAGCCGTTGGCCCTGGCCGCGTTTCTGAAAGGTAAATTCGCCTTCAGGTTCGAGGGAGAGAGCGTTCCTGAGTGGAAGAAGCCTCCCGCTGGCGGCGTTGACCCGCATTCGGGAATTCCCGGCCTTCCGCCGGGCTTTCCGCCGGGCCTGACGCCGGGGGTTCCTCCAGGCGATGGCGACCTCCTGCCGAACCCCGCTGACCCTCTCGCCGACGAGGCTCCCCAGGAGGAAGCTCCGAAACCCGCGGCGCCCGCAGCAGCCCAGGAAAGCCCCGCCAAGGAGGCCCAGCCGGCTCCTGCAGCTGTTGAGAAGGCGCCTGTTGCCGCACCCGCGGCGACGAAAGAGGGAGAGGAAGTTCCCGCTGAGAAGGCCGCTCCGCCAGAGGTTCCGGCTCCTAAGACAGAGGTTCCGGCTCCTAAGACAGAGGTTCCGGCTCCTAAGACAGAGGCTCCGGCTCCCAAGGCGCATGTCGGGGTCAGGGATGGCAGGGTTCTTTTTCTCTCGAGCGTCGATATGCTGAAGAATGATTTTGTGACCAATGCCGAGCAGCTGGTCGCTTACCGGTACAATGCTGAATTCTTCCGCAACTGCATTGAGAATTTCGCGCTGGATGACCGGCTCATGAAGATCCGGCGTAAAAACCTGACGGTCAGGGAGTTCAAGGATGGCAGTGATGACAAGGCCTTCACGATCATCTTCCTGAACCTTATCGGGCTCCCTTTCCTGGTGGGAATTTTCGGGCTGGCTCGTTACTGGCTCAGAAGCAGCCGCAGCGTGGCTTACGAGCGTGATTTCATCCAGGGCCGGTAGGGTGTCACAGGAATTAAAAGCCAGTTATTCGACTTAGGAGAAGCTTTAGCGATGAATAAGACCATCACCGTCTGCCTCGGCCTGGTTTTAGTGCTTGGCGGCGTCTATTTTGCCAGCAAAGGTCCCTGGGGTGAGATCCAGGAAGAAAAGACCGCCGGGTTCAAGAAATTCCGTGATGCTGATTTCTCTGCGGCCAAGCGCATCGAAATCGGCAAGGGCAAGGGTGACCGGGTTGTGCTCGAGAAAAAAGATGGCCAGTGGGTGGTGGCTTCCGCCTACGGCTACAAGGCCGATCCGAAGGTGGCTGAGGACATCATCAAGAGCGTAAGCGGTATTCGCAATGGCGAAGAGGTTGCCGAGCTGAAGGAGAGCCATAAAAACTTCGAGGTGGATGATGTGCGTGGCAGCAGGATCAGCTTCTTTTCAGGCGATGGGAAGGAGCTGGGCGCGCTGGTGGTAGGGAAGACCGCGCAGTCGCGCGACCTGAACAAGACGCTTGTTTTTTCCCGGTTTGGCTCCGATGACGAGACCTACAGGATCGCCAGCAAGGTGCGAAGCGATGCCAAGCTCTGGAGCAAGATAGAAAATAAGAACTACCTGGAGAAGGAGATCTTCAAGCTGGAAAGCGAGGAGGAGGTCTTCGAGCTGCGGCTCTCGCGTCCGGGACAGGAGGATCTCCTCGTCGAGCGAAAGAGCGAAGAGGTTCCTGCTCCTGTAGAGGAGGAGGCCTCCGACGACGCTGAGAAGGAGGAGAAGAAGGAGGGAGACGAAAAGAAAGCCCCCGAGACAACCACGGTGGAGTATTTCGTCGCGACCTCCGGGAGCAAGACCCAGCGAGTGGACACTGAGAAGGAATGGTCGGCCAAGAGCCTTGTCGATAAGGGACGCAGCCTGCGGATCGAAGATGTTTCGGAGCCGAAGGACCTTGCGGCCTATGGGCTTGACAAGCCCCAGCTCAAGGCGAGCTACCGCTGCAGGGTGAAGGGCAAGGCTGATGCTCCAGTGAAGGAGATCTCCGTTCTCTTCGGCAACGCGGTCAAGGATGAGAAGGGCGAGGACAAGGAATATTTTCTTACCCTGATGGGGGAGGGGAACGCGGGACGCATCTATACCGTCAGCAAGTGGACCTACGAAGGATGGGACAAGAAATTCGAAGACTTCCTTCCCGAGCCCAAAGAGAAGAAGCCTGAGGAAGGAGCTGGTGGGGAGGCCAAGGGGGCCGCTCCCGTTCTTCCAGGGCCTCCTGTCCCGGGCGACAAGCCCGCGGCCGGCGCTCCTCCTGTGGAGGAAAAAAAAGACTCTTCCGCGGGCGCCGGGAGCGATGCTGGTGGCAAGCTCCCGGACGCCGGTGTGGAAGACGGTGGACAGCCGAACCCGTCAGGCGGTTAAAAAGTCACCAAGTCTTTTCTTCTCCTGCTCAGCTTCTCAGTCGCCGGAGGCTCTGTTGCAGCTGAGGGTGTCCGGGGTCGTGTCTACGCCAGCGACCGGGAACGGTGAGCTGGGCGGAGGCGATCCCGGAGTGTTGAGGTAGTTCAGAAGCTGCGTCGAATCCGTGATGTTGACGTAGCCGTCATCGTTCAGGTCGGCTGCATCCAGGCAGTCCGGAGTGTCCGCAAGACCGAAGATCCAGTTCATCAGGCGGGCGGAGTCGGCCTCGGAGAGGACCCCGTCGCCGTTGATGTCGCCGCGAAGGAATACCGATCCGCCGGGCTGGTTCTGGCCGTTGGAAAGAGGTCCGGCGGAGCCGGAGACCACGGTGACGGATCCCGGGTGCAGGGCGGGTGTGTAGGAGACTCCGTCGCGGGTGAAGTTGTTCTCCAGCGGGGGGCCACCTGGCACAGCAGCAAAGCCGTCGGCAAGCACCAGGAGCGACTGTCCGTAAGGCGCGGCGGTCAATATTCTCGCCTCGATCGCGAACAGGATATGCGTCTGTCCGGCCGTGAGACCTCTGCTCTCAAAGGGAGGGAAGACGTCAAAGAGGGCGGACATGGTGAAGCAACCGATCTCGGGCATGATTCTCGGGGCGATCCAGTCAGGAGCGATCTGGATGGTGTCGCTGCCGACCAGCGTAAGGCTGGTGATCTCGATGATCTCGGGATCGTAGGTTCCCGCGACCGTGAAGCCCTCGATCTCTTCGGTCTCACTCACGGCGCGGATCGGGATAACGATCGAGTCGCCAGGAGCTCCAGTGACCGAGTCGATCATGAAGTGGTGGGGCGTCGGCTCTTCCTCGGTGATGACCTCGGCGACCGTGATGGTGCCGGGGACGACCTCGGGATCGAAGCTCTGGGCGAGGATAACGACGGTGTTCTCAATCGGGGGGGTACCGGCCGCCTGGGGGAAATCAATCACCGAAACTCCCGGGGGGGCGGTGTCAGAAACATCGAAGATCATGCGAACGATCTCGGTGTTCTGGCCTGCGGGAATCGTATTCCCATCGTAGGGGGGGAGGAAGTCGACGATCGCATGGAAGCCCATGGCGTGATGCCCGAGGATTCCACCTATGACGACCTCTTCTTCGTGAATCTGCCAGTTGGTGAAGTCGGCGGAGCGAAGGAGCAGGCCAGTGATATTAGCCGAGGGGCTCTGGACCACAGCGGGATCGAAGCCCACGATCAGGCTGAGAGCGTCGACAGGCTGAGTGTTGGTGAGACAGAACAGGATTCCGGCCCTGTCGTCTCCCTGGCTTACTTCGATGTTGCCGGCACTGAACTGCAGGAGCTCCTGAGGCTCGACCGGATCGACAGGCTCGACCGGATCCGTCCAGCTCCAGTCGCTCAGCAGGTAGTGGAGCTCGTTGGTGGAGCTGACGACAAGGTCAAGGACTCCGTCACCGTCAAAATCGGCCACGGAAACATTGGAGGCCTCAGGCGTATTCAGGAGCTCTTCTCCGGAGCCCTGGCCAAAGCCGTTACCCGTGTGGTCGTCCGCGTAATAGGAGATCCGGCCGGGGGCTCTCTGGGCGAGCACGAGGTCGAGGGCTCCCTGTCCGCTCAGATCGCCGGTTACAAAGCTGTTCCGAACGTTTCCAGTGGAGATTGAATTGGCATTCGTGGTCCGGAACTCACCGGTTTCAGCATCCTGGGCGAGGAGAATGAAAGGTGAGTTTTCCGAGCTTTCGTTCTGCTGGAGCAGCACAAGAATGTCCGGGATGCCGTCACGGTTGAAGTCGTTGACAGCGACCTGGCTGGCTTCAACTCCCTCGTAGAGGACGGTCTCGGGGCCAATGTTGCCGCCGGCATCGACGAGATGGTAGGTGAGCCCGCCGGCGCTGTCGCCGTAAACGAGGTCGACATGTCCATTGCCGTCGAGGTCAGCCGTAACGATCGGAGTCCTGGCGCGGAGAGTCTCGCCGATATAGATTGTTCTCGAGCTGCCGGGACCCTGGATGGTGACCCTGAGGCCCGAATCGGTGTTCATGATAATGTCTGCCGGGACCCTGTGATCGAGATCGGTGACGGTAATCGAGCGTACCGCCGCCCGGGTGAAGGTCTCAGGTCCCTGGGCGAGATTGAACTGGCCCAGGCTCCGGGTGTTGTTCCAGACGGTGCGAAGACAGTTCCCGAGGCCAAGTAGGAGATCGTAATCTCCGTCCATATCGACGTCTGAAGCGGCGATGGAGAGGATCTGCTGCTCGACCTCAAAGGTCATGGCGCTGGCGAAGGTGCCGTTTCCGAGATAGGTGATAATCTCGATGGAGCGGCCATCTTCATTGATATGTACAGTCTCAGGCTGGCTGTCACCGTCGAGGTCGATGACCAGCATCTGGAGGACACTTCCATTGGTCTGATAGTTGACGGCTCTCCGTCCTTCCTCGGCGGGCTCAAAGGCGGCCGCATGAAAGGTAAAGCTGTAGCCGGCAAAGACCTTGCCCGTGACGCTGCTGATACCATCGAGAAGGTTGATGGAGATCTTTTCGCCGGGGGCGTAGGGGCGCTGAGGGATGATCCTCAGGCTCTGTCCATCGCCGGTAAGGTTCTGCACCGCGACAGCTACATGGCCGCTGACGGCGCCATGGACCAGGACAGTTTCCCTGTTGGCAGTGAACGGATTCAGGGAATCTGAGAAACCGATTTCAATTACCTGCAGGGGATGGATACCCGTAGCGAAGGGCGCCGGGGTGATGCTGGTGACAGTGAGAGGCGTGGCCTCGACAGGCGGCTCGGGCTCGGGATCTACCGGCTCAGGTTCCTCATTGCCTGGATCGACACTGAAGCTGAAAGAGAAAGCCTCGAGCGAGGTTCCAGCGGACGAACGGATACTCGATGAGAGCTCCACAGTTACAAGCTCGTCGGGTTCCAGCGTTTTTCCAGGCTGGAAGGCGACCCTTCGATCAGGATTCCTTCCTTCGTTATGGAAGCTGAAGGAACCTGCGATGTAGCCGCTTTGCTCGCCAGTTACGACGAAGCTGTCCCCGTGGACACTGTTGCGGTTGATCTTGTAAGAGAAGATCACCTCGATGGCCGAATCCGGTGAAACGTTTTCGGCGCCGTCGGGAGGCGAGTGGTCAACGACCGTGATTCGAGGGCTGAGGGTTTCGCTGCAGGAAACCATAGACAGGCCCAGGATTATTGCGCAGAGACAGAGACTCAACTTACGTGACGTAAAAGTATTCATATTTATCAACCGTAGGGTTTGATTTCTAACCTGTTGATACACCTTCATGTCAATTGACATGATTTCTGAAAAATATCCGCAGGATCAAACACACCAGCATCCCTGCGGTAAACAATTGATAGCAAACGGGTTATCAGACCTCAAAAATCTGATAGCCGGTGAAGACCCAGAACATCCGACTGAATAACTACAATCGGATCGATCTGGATCTTTCTGCACTATTCATTGGTTCTTTAGTGTTATGAGCCTTTAGGTTGACTGAGGTGGGACAGATTCTTACCATAGGCTGTTCAATCGGCCCTAAGACCCTGAGAATGAAGAAGTTGAAGTCAAGAACTCGAGGGTTTCGTAAAGTTGCCTGTGGGTTTAGAGGAGACAGATAGCCCGGTTTTTGCAGCATGACGGCACAAAATAATCTACAGATCCAGGCCCATAGAACCTGGTCGATCATTCGCTACTTCTATCTCGCTTTCGTTCATTTCCACCGCGAGTACGAGCGCTATGACAAGAAGGTCATGAGCTATTCGAGGGCCAGCGGTATCGATCGAGAGTCCCTGCGGCTGAATACGGAGGAATTGGCTGGTTTGCTTGAGTTCAAGAGCCTCGAGTCTCTTCGTGATGACTACATCCAGGAGCTCAAGGATCTCTGCCATGATGTATTCAGGACAGCGGATCGGACGGATCCACTCGATCGTTATGTCTCAGATATCTTCCATGAGATCTCAATTCTCAAGGAGGAGCACTATACGGTTAAGACCTACGCTCCCCAATATGAGCGCGATTCCGATGAGGTGGAGTTGAAGTTTATTCTCGACGACGCTCACACGGTATTTCCCAAGAAGCTGACACAGATTCGCTATCTTTTCGGCAAGGCGCGTGAGCGCATGGAAAAGATCCTTCCAACGGTTCGTTCCATGCCGATTGTTGTCAGATCTTTGTATCTTCATCGAAACGAGGACTTTATTCGTAACGCCTATCCTAAGGGGCTGAAGGCTTTCTATTCCCATATGTACCCCCTGGGAGCCTTTGAGGGCTATTACCAGGTAGCTCAGAGTTTTTATCACTCGAGCTTCTTCCGCGAGGCTCTCAAGGCTTTTCGCCTGGCGGAAAACGAGTACCAGGCGGCGTCAGGACTTTACAAGGAGTTGCTGAAGTCCGAGAAGGGAGCAGGAGGTTCTTCTCATGGGGAGGGATTGCCAAGGGAGCCGCGCTGGACTATTCGTTCCATCCGGGCAAAGATCGGTCGAATTCAGAAGAGTCAGGCGGGGAAGAGGAAAATTTCGGTATCCTTGAAACGTTTCGGGGCGGGGAAGTAATAAGGTTTACAGCTAAAGTCCTGTTTTGAGAGATGAATTGTGCAGAATTTTGCAGACCGGCTTGACCAGGCCATCGAGAAGAAGAGCAGTTGTCTTGTGGTCGGCCTTGATCCTGTCCTTGAGCGTCTTCCGAGGGAGGTGCTTGCCGCGGTAGGGGTGCCGGCGCAGGGGGAGCCGGGATGGACCGCGCGCGCCGCTTCCGCTACAGGGCTCTTTTTGAGGGGGGTTATCGACTCGGTTGCTCCCCACGCGGCGGCGGTGAAGCCCAACGCCGGTTTTTTCGAGCGCTTTGGAGCTGTTGGTATGGATTGCCTGCGTGAGGTGAGTGAGCATGCCGCCAAGCAGGGGTTATTGGTGATCTGCGACGCTAAGAGGGGAGATATCGGGCATACGGCAGCAGCCTACGCGGAATCGATCCTGGGTGAGACTCCAGACACTCTGGGGCCGGTAACGGACGCCGTGACGCTCAATCCTTACCTTGGAGAGGACTCTCTTCGCCCTTTTCTCGATAAATGCCCCACCGGCAAGGGGCTCTTTATCCTGGTCAGGACCTCGAATCCTTCAGGCTCTGATATCCAGGAACTCCAGGTGGATGGAGAGCCTCTCTATCTCAAGGTTGCAAGACTGGTCGGTAAGTGGGGAGAAGGTCTCGGGGGCGAGGGAGGACTGAATCCGGTAGGTGTCGTGGTTGGCGCGACCGCTCCCGGTCAGGCCGCAGCCGTTCGGAAGGAGCTTCCCGAGGCGTTCTTTCTCGTGCCGGGCTATGGGGCGCAGGGTGGCGGAGCGGAGGAGCTGGCGCCCTTTTTCATCGAGGGGGGCAAGGGGGTGGTGGTTAATTCTTCACGATCGGTTCTCTATGCTTTTGACGGCCAGGAGGGTGACTGGCGTGCGGCCGTAGGCGAGGCAGCCTCCAGGGCAAGAGAAGATCTTGAAGCCGTTCGCTCCTCCAGGGCCTGAACCGGTCTTGTCCGCACCCGGCTCTTTTCCCGGTCTCTCAGTCCTTGCCGGTTGATTCCTCGGGTTTGTGGCCCTTGAGCTTCCAGTGCAGGAAGGCTTCGACAAAGGGAAGCAATTCACCATCGAGAACAGCCTGTACGTTCCCGGTCTCATGGCCGGTTCGCCGGTCCTTGGCAAGGGTGTAGGGTTCAAGGACATAGCTCCTGATCTGGCTGCCGAAGGCGATGTCTCCTTTTTCACCGTACATTTCCTGCAGCTCCTCTTCTCGCTTGCTCTCTTCGAGGAGAATCATGCGCGATTTGAGAACCTTCATGGCTGTGGCCCTGTTCGCATGCTGGGAACGCTCGTTCTGGCACTGGACGACAATCCCGCTGGGTATGTGGGTGATACGTACGGCTGAATCGGTAACGTTCACATGTTGACCACCCGCTCCTCCCGCCCTGTAGGTGTCGATTCGAAGGTCAGCTTCATTAATCTCGATTTCCGCATCCGGCATCTCGGGAATGACATTTACCGCCGCAAAGGACGTGTGCCGGCGGTTGCTGGCATCGAAGGGGGATTTTCTCACCAGCCGATGGACACCATTTTCCGAGCGAAGATACCCGTAGGCCGTGTCGCCCTTGACGTTGTAGGTAATGCTTTTGATCCCCGCCTCTTCACCTTCGAGCCGGTCCACGAGGTTGACCTTGAAGCCCTGTTTCTCACAATATCGTTCCAGCATCCTGGAGAGTATGGAGGCCCAATCGCAGCTTTCCGTGCCGCCGGCGCCGGCATGGATAGAGATAAAAGCATCGCAGGAATCGTGTTTTCCATTGAGGGTCGTCCTGAGCTCCACCTCATCGATCTGGCTCGCAAGAGTCTTGTATTCGCGTTCCAGATCCCCAAGGGCTGCGTTGTCGTCTTCCTCCTGAGCCATCCTGGAGAGCTCGAGAAGGTCTGTCACGCTTTCAGAAAGCTCCTGCAGTGGCACGACGACGCTACGAAGCGCCTTGAGCTGACGGATGACCTTCTGAGCTTTATCGTTATTGTTCCAGAAGTCCGGGCTCGCCATGCGCCCCTCGAGTTCAGTAATCTCCTGCAGGCCTTTCTCAACCTCGACCGCGGCGCAGAGGGTTCCAAGGCGTTCCTGGAATTCTTCCAGTTGGCCGATCAGCTCGCTGTATTCAATACTCATGAATTCTCTTTCATCCATCCAGGCTCGCGATGGGTCTTTTCTTTGAAGAAGGGAGCTTACATTGGAAGCAAAGCTCCTTCAAGGTGTTGCAGAGCTTCTTACAAAATGTTAGGGTCCGGAAATTTTGAAGAGCAGGTGAACCTGCTCGTTACTGAAAATTCCCCTTCAGCTATTTATCTGAGAGTTCATGCCACGCCGCAATGATCTTGAGAGCGTATTGCTCATAGGATCCGGGCCCATCGTAATTGGCCAGGCCTGCGAGTTTGATTACTCCGGGACCCAGGCCTGTAAGGCCCTCAGGGATGATGGTTATCGAGTGATCCTGGTGAACTCGAACCCCGCCACCATCATGACGGATCCTGAGTTCAGTGACCGAACCTATATTGAGCCGCTGAACGTTGAGACCGTTGAGCGGATCATTGAGGCGGAGAAGCCCGATGCGATTCTTCCTACCCTGGGAGGCCAGACAGGGTTGAACCTGGCCAGTGATCTCTGGGAGGCCGGCGTGTTGCAGAAGCACGGAGTGACGCTTCTTGGAGCGACCTACGAGGTCATCCAGAAGGCTGAGGACCGTGAGTCCTTCAAGGTCGCGATGGGGAAATGCGGCCTCGATGTGCCCTGCGGCCAGGTCGTCGGCAACATGGAAGAGGCCCGCGCGGCCCGTGAAGAGCTCGGATTGCCTATCGTTATCCGGCCGAGCTACACCCTCGGGGGTAAGGGAGGCGGGATCGCCTACGACGAGGAACAATTCAATGAGATGGTCACGGGCGGCCTGCGCGCCAGCCCCATCGGCACGGTACTCCTCGAGGAATCCATCGAGGGCTGGAAGGAGTTCGAGCTCGAGCTGATGAGGGACAACAAGGACAACGTTGTCATCATCTGTTCGATAGAGAACTTTGATGCGATGGGCGTGCATACCGGCGACAGCATCACGGTGGCCCCGGCCCAGACCCTCACCGACAAGGAATATCAGGTGATGCGTAACGCGGCGATCGCGGTAATTCGTGAGATCGGCGTGGAGACCGGAGGCTCGAACATCCAGTTCGCGACCCATCCTGAAACGGGGAGGATGGTGGTTATTGAGATGAACCCCCGGGTGTCCCGGAGCTCGGCCCTGGCCTCCAAGGCGACGGGTTTCCCCATAGCCAAGATCGCTACCAAGCTCGCCATGGGCTACACCCTGGATGAGATCTCGAACGATATTACGGAAAAAACGCCGGCCTGCTTTGAGCCTTCGATCGATTATTGCGTGGTCAAGATTCCGCGTTTCGATTTCGTCAAGTTTCCCGACACCGACCAGACCTTGACGACCAGGATGAAGTCGGTTGGAGAGGTGATGGCCATCGGCCGGACCTTCAAGGAGTCCCTGCAGAAAGCCCTCCGGTCGATGGAGGAGAAGGTGATGGGGCTCGGGATGGGGGTGACGAAGCTCGAAGATCTCTCGATTGACGAACTGAAGGAAAACATCAGGACTCCACATGGAAGACGGCTGCTGAACGTCTACGAAGGGCTCAAGCGGGGGCTCACCGTGGACGAGATCTATGAGCTCACCAGCATTGACCCGTGGTTCCTCGACAACCTCCTGCAATTATCCGAGAGCGAGGACCGCCTGGCCTCCTGCGAGAGCCTGGATGTGGCAAATGCCGAGATTCTCCTCGAGGCCAAGCAGCTGGGATATTCCGATGTTCAGCTCGCCACCTGCTGGAAGACCGATGAGATGACCGTCCGCGAGGCTCGCAAGGCGGCCGGGGTTGAGACTACCTTCAAGCTGGTCGATACCTGCGCGGCAGAATTCGAGGCTTCGACGCCTTATTATTATTCGACCTACGAATCCGAGGATGAGTGCCGGGTGAGTGACAAGCGGAAGGCCATGATCTTAGGAGGCGGACCGAACAGGATTGGGCAGGGGATCGAATTCGATTATTGCTGTGTTCACGCAGCCTTCTCTCTGAAGGAAGACGGGTGGGAGACCATCATGGTCAACTCCAACCCGGAGACGGTTTCAACTGATTACGACACCTCCGACAAGCTCTACTTTGAGCCTCTCACCCTGGAGAATGTCCTGAACATCTGCGATAAGGAACGTCCGGATGGCGTTATTCTCCAGCTTGGCGGCCAGACTCCGCTCAACCTGGCCGAGGGGTTGCAGAAGGCCGGTGTCCCGATCTTCGGGACCTCGCCGGAGGCCATCGCGTTAGCCGAAGACCGAGACCTCTTCCAGAAGCTCCTCACGGAGCTCGATCTGCTCCAGCCGGCCAACGGCATAGCTCTCTCGTACGAGGAGGCCCGCGAGTGCGCCAACAAGATCAGCTATCCCGTCCTTGTGAGGCCTTCCTTTGTCCTGGGAGGCCGGGCGATGGAGATCGTCTGGGATGATCAGCAGCTCGAGAAGTATATGAGCTACGCCCTCGATGTAAATCCCGGATTCCCCATCCTGGTGGATAAATTCCTCGACGAGGCGATCGAGGTCGATGTCGATTCCATCTGCGATGGAGAGCAGGTCGTCATAGGCGGAATTCTCGAGCATATCGAGGAATGCGGTGTTCACTCCGGCGATTCGAGCTGCACCCTTCCTCCCTATTCGCTCAGCGAGCAGGTTCTCCAGGAGATCCGCAAGATCACCAGGAGGTTAGGCAAGGCCCTCAAGGTACGAGGCCTGATGAACTGCCAATACGCGGTCAAGGGTGACCAGGTCTATATCATCGAGGTCAACCCCCGGGCTTCACGAACCGTTCCTTTCGTTTCGAAGACGATCGGGGTTCCCCTGGCCAAGCTGGCCGCCAAGGTTATGACCGGCCAGAAGCTCTCGGACCTTGGCTTTGAACACGAGGTCCAGATTCGTCATATCGCGGTCAAGAAGTCGGTCTTTCCCTTCGACCGTTTCCCAGGTTCCGACATCATTCTCGGCCCTGAGATGAAGTCTACCGGGGAGGCCATGGGTATAGATGACAGCTTCGGGATGAGCTTTGCCAAGGCGCACATGTCCGCCAACCAGGATCTTCCTCTCGATGGAATGGTCTTCCTCAGCGTTATTGACCGGGACAAGAAATATATCGCCACGATCGCCCGCGGTCTCCAGGAGCTCGGTTTTGAGCTGCTGGCAACCCCGGGAACCAAGAAGGCTCTCGATGTGGCGGGCCTGGAGGATGTCATCGAGCTTCCCAAGATCCAGACGGGAGAGCACCCGAATGTCCTCGATTACATGAACGAAGAGAAGGTCAAGCTGGTGATCAATACTCCCACCGGCCGGGGAGGGAAGCTTGACGAGGCGATCATCAGGGAGAACACCATCTCCATGAACATTCCCTGCATCACCACCATCGCCGCCGCGCGGGCCGCGGTGGATGGGATCCGGGCCCTCAAGACCTCCGAATACGGGGTGCGCGCGATCCAGGATTACTTCCCGGGTTGACCGCGACGGTCGCCTGTCTCAGGGAGTTTTTTTCTTCTGGATCCACAGCAGCTCACCATCGCTTGCCTTGATTGGGATGCTCGTGACCAGCGGCTTCCCCGGCGCCGGCTTCCATTTCCCGGTTTTCTTGTCCATCCACCGGACTCCTGAGACCGGGGCCTTGAAGGTCAACTCGGCCTTCTGCTCCTCTCCTACATGGCTGTTGACCACGAGGAGGTAGTCCTCTTTTTTCTCGTCCTGGAAGTGTCCGATGACCAGGTAGCCACCGGTCGCAGAGAACCAGAGTTCATCGGGGATCTTCTTGCCGAT